>NZ_CFHTQA010000006.1:0-106411 GCF_984394615.1 Spongiibacter sp.
GCGGAAATTTGGCGATATTTTATAAAAGGGAGAGGTTGTGCAGACCTTCCCTAGGTCTTTTTGGTGGTTTAACTATTGGAGGCGGTATTACGTACTTGTGTTTTTCAGGGTCGTGCAATGTAAACAAATACTCCGGCTCATAGAACGGCCATATTTCTTCTGACACTCGATTTAGGACGCACAGTTTGCCAAGCAGAAAACCAGCATTATTTTTTACACGTATTTCCTTGGCATCTGACTCACCATTGTCTAAGGCTATGTCTGTATAGTTTTTATTTGGCTCTACCCATGTTCGTTTTACAACGCCAATCTCAAGTTCGGGATTCTCGGTTAAATTTTGCTCTATTTCAGCGGATACCAAAGAGGGCTCATAAATACCAGACGAGATCTCGTCAGTGTAGAAACATCCATGCTTATACCAAGGCCATCCCAATGGTGGATCTAGCCATACACTCCCGCCGTTGTGACGGACAAAAAAGACTCCATCACCGCACCTAGGACATGTAGTGCTGAAACACATGCTTTCATGTGAGGTATTGTACCCTGAGTAATCAGTTGCCCTTGAAGATGAACCAATACAGCTACCATACAAGTGCATGGGGATACATCGTCCATTGACGTATCTAAAATCAATCGGGTTTCCACATTTATCGCATGTGCTCACGATCTCCCCCGAATGCTAACGCAGAGTGCAGCGGCAGTTTGTGGAGTGGCGTTTTGCGCTAGCGTAGCGATCAGCGCAAAAAGAGCCACGGAACAAACTGTCCGACTGGCACGTATTGTTAGGGTATTTATTTGGCATGCGTAATAGCGTTTCTTGAATCTGAAATTACTCGGTCATAGCGCTCGATAAATACAAGCATCTTGTCGGGGCTTTCTTGGAATGTCTTAATCCAACGAGATAATGCCTGCGCTATTTCATCTATTAAATCTTTAAAATTGAAGTATTGAGTGTCTAGGTCGGGATCTGGAATGTATCCACTTCTTGCGACACAAAAGCTAATTCTCTTTTCTTTTCCGGACAACACTTTTCTGGAATCCAAATTAGACATGTGAAGAACGGAATTCCGAAGCTCCCACAGTTGCTGCTCAGTAATTCCCAATTTTTCAATTGATGCATACTTTTTTAACCATTGGACGAAACTTCCACTAACATCACCAAACTCGAGATATGCGATCGTATCGATGAATGAGACAAGAAGCTTCATACACGACACATAGTGCTTTGCGTTAAAAAGAAGCTTTATTGCTTTAAAATAATCGTCGTTTAGCAGTCGAGGCATATCAAAGCCATCTGGCGTGATGTAAGACTCCAGATAATCTGCCATCTTACCCTTGCCGATTTTTGGATGATCTTCGAATGAGCTCACATAGAATGGCTCATACCCGTGTGTGACATCTATCTGCGCCTCACCGTTTACAATTGGAGTAATGCAGCAAAGTGGGCTTTCAGGAGCATCATGGCGAGCGAAGAACTCCTCAAAGACCTCCATGCTTCGCCCAGCCCTTACCATTGCCATGTAGGAAGAGTACTTAAATATGCCATCGGAAGTACCAACCGTACATGACCGCACGTTGGCAATATCTGCTATTAAGCAGTCGCTAGACACGGATCTTCTAAGGAATTCCATTTTTTCTTCATCAGAGCCATCCATTTCATGCACTGCCACACCGAGCTGACTAATTTTTTCACCGTCAGTGTAGAGAAAGCAGTTAAAAACTCTTTCCTTCATATAGACCTTCGAAGATTCTCGTTGTCAGACACCCTAACGCCCAAAGCACAGGCGCGAACGTAGTGAGCGTCCAGCCCGCGCTTTTTGCGGGCGATTGTGCCTTTGCTTGTTAAATGTTGAGGGCACGAAAAGAACCCCCGAGTAAAATTAATAGAACAGGCACCACAATGAAAACTGCGATGTCTGACTTTACACCTGACTTAATTATTCTTGGTGCGTAATAGATACCAGCCAATAAAGCTGGAACCAACATTATGTTTATACCTTTTACGCTATCAGTTACTGGAAGCTCAAAGGGCAGAACCATAGGGACTACGAAAGCGCCCAGCCAAAGATAAAATACAAAAACGGCATTTCTATATGATGTATGTGCTTTCTCAAAATCCATAGTGACATTTAACAGCCTGTTTATGAGGCCTACGGCCTCATAATAAATATTATCGGGCGGCCATCTATCACGCCCACCCATTTTAGCCCAACCCTTAACTTATTGTTTTTAAAGCCATATTTCGAGATCAGGTTTCTTCGCGACGAATAACAGGGCCATTTCACTGGCAGGAAGGAGCTATCGGGATACACTGTATGCACATACAGTTTTTTTTAACAGGGAGTGTCATTATGAGTGCTTCACCATTCCTTCGGTCATTGCGGGGCACATGCTAGTGCGTCGCTACTGTCTTTCTACAGTAAAGTCGTACCGCTACTGGATCAAGCTTTTCATTATGGTTGATTGCAAGTCGCCTCTGACGGAGGGGGCTGGCACATCGATGGAGCTTGTTCTTGTTATCTCATCGGTGAGCGCTGCGCGCCACGACACGCTGGTTGTTTTGCGCCTTGAGCAAAAAGAGCCGGGAGGTGCTCCTTCCCGGCAAGGCGCTCTATAAGCGCACGTTGAATTCAACACCGTAACCACGCGGCGCTGCAGCAAGGTGGCGCTTCGATGCGTCGATGCCTTAACACCGGCAAGCAAGTGATACCGGCGCATCGCCCTTCGCGAGACATAAAAAAAGCCCCGCCGGCATCGCCGACGGGGCTCTGTTCAAGAAAAGGCCTGAAACTTACTTCGCAGCCTTTTTCTCTTTCTCTTTTGCAATCACTTCTTCAGCCACGTTGGCGGGGCACGGTGCGTAGTGCGAGAACTCCATGGAGAACTGGCCACGACCGGAAGTCATGGTACGCAGGGTGCTGATGTAGCCAAACATTTCTGACAGCGGTACATCGGCCTTGATGCGAACGCCAGTTGTACCGGCTTCTTGACCAGAGATCATGCCGCGACGACGGTTCAGGTCACCGATAACGTCACCGACGTTGTCTTCGGGGCTGAATACGTCAACTTTCATCACCGGCTCAAGCAGCTGAGCACCGGCCTTAGGCATAGTCTGACGGAATGCACCTTTAGCAGCGATTTCGAAGGCTACTGCCGAGGAGTCAACCGCGTGGTACGCACCGTCGTGCAGGTTAATCGCAACGTCCAGAACCGGGAATCCAGCCAGCGGACCGGTTTCCATCATCGACTTGAAGCCCTTCTCGATAGCCGGGAAGAATTCCTTCGGTACGTTACCGCCCACAACAGAGGTGGTGAAGGTGAAGCCGGTGTTCGGCTCGCCGGGCTCGATGGTGTAGTCGATCTTACCGAACTGACCGGAACCACCAGACTGCTTCTTGTGCGTGTAGCTGTCTTCAACTTTCTGAGTAATGGTTTCGCGGTAGGCAACCTGAGGCTGACCAACAACCAGCTCAACGCCGTAAGTCCGCTTGAGGATGTCGACCTTGATATCCAGGTGAAGCTCACCCATGCCTTTCAGGATGGTCTCGCCAGAATCTTCATCAGTTTCGACTCGGAAAGTGGGGTCTTCAGCAACCATCTTGCCGATCGCAACACCCATCTTCTCGGTCGAGCTCTTGTCTTTAGCCGCCACGGCAATAGAGATAACCGGCTCAGGGAACACCATTGCTTCCAGCGTACAGGGGTGATCTGGATCGCACAGGGTGTGACCGGTTTGCACGTTTTTCATGCCCACAATGGCGATGATGTCGCCCGCTTGCGCATTGCTCAGCTCGTTGCGCTCATCGGCCTGCATCTCACACATGCGACCAACACGCTCCGTTTTACCCGTGAACGAGTTAAGAATCGTGTCGCCTTTTTTGAGCTTGCCGGAGTAGATGCGGATAAAGGTCAAAGCACCGAAACGGTCGTCCATGATCTTAAATGCCAGAGCGCGGAACGGCTCGTCAGCAGAAACGGTCGCGTATTGGCCAGTCGGGGTACCTTCTTCGTCAGTCAGCGGCTGGGGGTTAACCTCAGTCGGGCTGGGCAGGTAGTCAACAACGGCATCCAGAACCAACTGCATACCTTTGTTTTTGAAGGCAGAACCACAGTAAGTCGGGAAAAACGCCAGCTCCAGCGTGCCTTTGCGGATACAACGCTTGATGTCGTCGATAGAAGGCTCTTCACCTTCCATGTACGCCATCATTACGTCGTCGTCCATCTCAACAGCCGTTTCAATCAGCTGCTCGCGGTACATGGCTACATCTTCTTCCATGTCAGCAGGAACGTCGGTGATCTCGTAGTTTTCAGGCAAGCCTGAATCGTCCCAGATGTAAGCCTTGTTGCTCAGCAGATCAACAACGCCTTTGAACTCGTCTTCACGGCCAATCGGCAGGGTCATGATCAGCGGTGTTGCGCCCAGTACTTTCTTAACCTGCTCGGTAACACGCAGGAAATCCGCACCAATACGGTCGAGCTTGTTAACGAAAATCAGACGAGAAACTTTGGAATCGTTCGCATAGCGCCAGTTGGTCTCAGACTGGGGCTCAACGCCGCCAGAGCCACAGAATACGCCGATGCCGCCGTCCAGAACTTTCAGCGAGCGGTAAACTTCAACGGTAAAGTCGACGTGTCCAGGGGTGTCGATGACGTTCAGGCGGTGGCCCTTCCATTCACAGGTCACAGCAGCCGACTGAATGGTAATACCACGCTCAGCTTCCTGCTCCATGAAGTCGGTAGTCGATTCACCCTCGTGAGTCTCACCGAGCTTGTGAATTTTACCCGTGAGCTTGAGGATACGCTCAGTAGTAGTGGTTTTTCCGGCATCAACGTGGGCGAAAATACCGATATTGCGGTAAAAGGATAGATCAGTCACGGCGGTCTCTAAATAAGCTGGGTTGAAAATGGTTGGCTACGATACTGGAAGTGAGGAAAAATTTCTCTACTATTTTGGGAAATTATGCTAATCCGGGCCAAATTTTTCCCCAAAAAGCCGTCACAAAGCCCCAAATGGCGCTAGCTCGAGGTCAACGGCTCCCAGATGCCCTCCCCTCCCCAGCTTGCCACCTGCCAGAGAGCTAGTCGCCTCCGCAACGAGTCCCTGCCGCCCATACCGCGCTCAAGAACATACCCCAATGAAAAGTGGGCGTAATGAGCGCCAACCAAGAACGTTGGCTTGGTCAGCAAGTGGACCTGGCCGGGGGCGTATACTTCTCCATAGCTCTGCCCCCTACCCACAGGCTGCCTTGGCAGCCCTCATATTTTATCGAACCGGCACTGAATTCCAGAGAGTTGTGATCCGAACTTTCAACAACAGCAGGGATGCAGAACAATAGCTTTGATTGTGGACTTCCCTGAGTAATGTAGGCAACTCCTCCGCTTATTCACCCTGCATCATTTCAATAATGGCGGAGAAATCGCGCTGGCTGTTGCCCTTACCGGCAAAGCTGGCGTAAAGGCTACGCGCCATTGCGCCCATGGGTACAGCACTTTGGGTTTTAAGGCTGTTTTCCATGGCCAGACCGAGATCTTTGAGCATGAGTTGGGCCATGAAGCCGGGCTGGTAGTCGTTACTGGCGGGCGTACCGGGCATGACACCCGGCACCGGGTTGTAGTTTTGAAGGGACCAGTTGTCACCCGAGCTGTTTTTCATAATTTCGGACAACACACCCGCATCAAGGCCGTTGTTCATGCCCAGTTGCAGCGCTTCTGCAGTGCCGATCATGTGGACAGCCAGGAGCATGTTGTTGCACATTTTGGCGATTTGTCCGGCGCCGTGATCGCCAGCGTGGAAGATTTTCTTGCCCATCCCCGACAGGATTTTTTCTGCCCGCACGAATCCCGCTTCGCTGCCACCGCACATAAAGGCCAGGGTTCCGGCCTGCGCGGCTTTCACCCCGCCAGAAACCGGCGCATCGAGCATGGCCAACCCGGCGGCTTCGGCGGCGGCCCCCACCTGACGCGCCGTTTCGGCATCGATGGTGCTGCAATCCAGGATAAGAGTGCCTTTCGCCGCCTTGGCGATAAGGCCGTTTTCCCCGAGATACAGACCCGCCACATGTTTACCTGCGGGCAGCATACTGAGTATCACCTCTGCGCCCTCTATCGCCTCCAAGGCTGAACTGGCGCAACGCGCCCCCTTTTCAGCCAGCGCTTGCATGGCCGCCTCTGAAAGGTCGAAGACGGTAAGGCTATGGCCAGCAGTCATCAGGTTGGCGGCCATGGGGCCACCCATATTGCCCAGGCCAATAAAGGCGATATTGCTCATGCGGTTCTCCTTCACGCCGCCGAGGCGGCGTCTTGGTGGCGATGTGAACGCCGTTCGCGATTATTATTGGGTTCGCTTATAAATCCCGGAGTGGGTGTTCATGCCAGGGCGACTCAAAGTAAGCACCCACTTCACCCTCACCCACCGCCGCAGCGTTATTGTGGCGCCACTGGGGATTTTTATCTTTGTCGATCAGCAATGCGCGTACGCCCTCGGCGAAGTCACTGCCGCGCACGATATTTGTCGACAGCGTCAGCTCGGCGCGGAACACCTCGCGAAGCGGCAAGCGCTGGGTTCGGCGCAGCTGTTCAAGGATCAAACGGGCACTGAGCGGCGAGCCTGCGGCCAGCGTCGCCGACGCTTTTTGCAGCCAGGGATTGTCGCTTTGCAGCGCGCAGATGTGCTCGATAATATCGAGGTCGCTACCCTGACAAGCCCGCTCTATTTCGGCGCTGGCGGCTTCAACCTGCCCTACTGGACGCGCATCAGCGCTGGCCTGCACGAACTTGCGCATCAACTCCATCAAGCGCTCGTGATTGTCGCCCACACTGGTTGACCACGGCTCCTCGCTCATAGCCGTTAATACGTCGTCGCGTAGGCGGTGCTCAATGAAGCCTTCCGCCAGACCGAGATACAGCGCGTCGGTGGCATTGAACGAGGCGCCGGTCAGGGCCAGGAAGCGGCCGTTACTGCCCGGCATGCGGTTGAGGAAGTAGCTGCCACCCACGTCGGGGTAAAGACCAATGGTAATTTCGGGCATGGCGAGACGGGATTTTTCGGTGACGACACGGTAGCTGCCCGCTGCAAAAATCCCCAGGCCGCCGCCCATTACAATACCGTGGCCCCACACCACCACGGGCTTACCGAATTGCTGGAGTGCGTAATCGAGCCGGTATTCCAGTTCAAAGAAGCGTTCGGCGTAGTCGCAAGGGCCGCCGGGCTGTTCGGTCGCGGAGCGGTATAGCGCCTGTACGTCGCCACCGGCACAGAACGCTTTTTCACCTGCAGCAGTGATGAACAGGCAGGCAATATCGCTGCGTTCGCGCCAGTCCTTTACGGTGGCCAGCATGGCCTCAACCATGTCGAGGTTCAGCGAGTTGAGGGTTTTCTCAATATTGAGGGTGATAATGCCCAGCTTCTGACCACTGGCCGTACTGCGTTCTTCAAACAGGACATCCTGCGTCGTTATGCTCATTACGCGTTTTTCCACTCCGGTTGGCGTTTTTCCAGAAAGGCGTTCACACCCTCTTTCTGGTCAGCGGTGTCGAACAACTGAATGAAGCGCTCACGCTCCAGGATCAGACCTTTTGGCATCACCACATCGCGGGCTTCATGAATCAGCTCCTTGCAGAAGCTTACCGCTACCGGACTCTGGGCGGCTACCGACGCCGCCAAATTCATGGCCGCTGATTTCGCTTCACCGGTGTCGACCACCTCCTCTGCCAGTCCGATACGCTGAGCGGTTTCGGCATCGATGCGCTCGCCGCAGAGGATCATGCGCTTGGCCCAGCCGGGACCGACCAGCGCGGTAAGCCGCTGAGTGCCCCCCGCGCAGGGCAACAGACCAACCTTGGCTTCCGGCAGGGCGAGTTTGGCCTGGCGCTCAACAATGCGAATATCGCAGGCCATAGCGCACTCCAACCCGCCGCCCATGGCAAAGCCGTTAACCGCAGCAATCGATACGCCGCGAAAATCCGCCAACGCTTCAAAAGCCTGACCAAACTTCAGACCGATATCCTGCGCCACGGCCTTGTCGCCGCTGGCGAACATCTTCAGGTCGGCGCCTGCGGAAAAGAATTTATCGCCGCTGCCGGTAATCACCAGCGCATAGATATCGCGATTGGCATTCAGCTCGCTAACGATCTGACGCAGGCCAATCAGGGATTCGGCATCCCAGGTGTTGGCGGGCGGGTTGTTGATGGTGATCACAGCGGTGTGCTCGCAGATGTCCAACAACAGTTTTCCAGTGGGGCTCGTGCTCATTTGATCACCTCCAGTGCGCCTTCCATTAATAAGCGGCGGGCAATGATTACCCGCATGATTTCGTTGGTGCCTTCCAGTATTTGGTGCACGCGGCTGTCGCGCAGGTGGCGCTCCAGCGGGTATTCGCGGATGTAGCCGTAGCCGCCATGCAATTGCAGCGCGTCGTTGCACACCTCAAACCCCACATCGGTGGCGAAGCGTTTGGCCATGGCGCAATAGGAGCTGGCTTCGGGGTGCCCGGTATCGAGTTTGAAAGCCGCCAATCGCACCATTTGCCGCGCGGCAACCAGTGTGGTGGCCATGTCCGCCAGCTTGAATTGGGTGTTTTGAAAGTCGGCAATCGCCTGCCCGAACTGCTCTCGCTCTTTCACGTAGGCGGTGGCGGTTTCCAGCGCCGCCTGAGCGGTGCCAATGGAGCAGGTAGCGATATTGATGCGACCGCCATCCAAACCTTGCATGGCAATTTTAAAGCCTTGCCCTTCTTCGCCCAGGCGGTTGCCAACCGGCACCCGTACATTGTCGAAGGTGACCGTGGCCGTTGGCTGGCTGTTCCAGCCCATTTTTTCTTCCGGCTTGCCGTAGCTGATGCCCTCGCTATCGGCGGGAATCGCAAAGGCGGTAATCCCTTTCGGGCCAGCATCGCCCGTGCGCAGCATTACCACCAGCAGATCAGTGGAACCCGCTCCGGAAATAAACATTTTGCTGCCGTTGACGACGTAGTGGTCGCCATCGCGCTTGGCGCTGCTGCGCAGATTACCGGCATCCGACCCCGCGCCCGGTTCCGTTAGGCAATATGACGCCAGCCGCTCACCGGCAACCAAACCGGGACACTGCGCTTCGATCAATGCGGGCTGACCGTAGTGGCCGATCATACTGGTCGCCATATTGTGGATGGTCAAAAAGGCCGCGGTAGAGGTGCAGCCTCTTGCCAGCTCTTCCACGATCACGCTGGTGTCGAGCCGACTCAGCCCGAGGCCACCCGCCGGCTCGGGGGTGTACATGCCCATAAAGCCCAGCTCACCGGCCTGGCGCAGTGCGTCTTTAGGAAAGATATGCTCGGCATCCCAACGCGCCGCATTGGGCTTGAATACACCGTCGGCAAACTGCCGGGCGCTGCTCGCGTAGGCCTGCTGTTCGTCGTTTAATTCAAAGTTCATCGACCGTACCGAATTAACAGCTGCTGGATCGCAGATTATTACGCGGGTGACTGCAGCGCTCGACGCTGCTCCGCTGCAATGGCCGAAGCAAACAGCAGCTCGTCGGCGGGCAACTGCTTGGGTTCAGCAAGAGGCTTGGACACCCACGTCACATTGACCAGATCCTGCCAGCTAATATTGTTGTTAGTAGCGTTGCCGCCCCAGCTTCCGCAACCAAGCGAAAAGGTCTGGCGCATGCCGTTCCACACATTACCACTGTTTGAGGGTGCCTGGGGCTGATTGACCATGACGCGTGACGTATACGTCTTGGCAGCAAAACGCAGAATATTGTCATTGTCGCGGGAGTAGATCCCACAGGAGTGCCCCTGGCCCTGATAGGCCTGAATGGCGTTGGTTTTTGCGATGGCGGCGTCCAGTGTGGCTTCACGGTAGAACGCCATGACCACCGACATTTTTTCACCCGAAAACGGATAGTCCGCCCCCGCGCCGTGTTCAGGCACGATAAAAAATGTTTTCCCATTCGGCAGATTAATCTGTGCCAAGGCCGCCAGTACCGAGGCAGGCTGCGCAACAATCTGCGTATTTAAATGGCCATCTTCCCAAATGCTGTTTTGCAGGCGCCGTTTTTCATCTTCATTGCAGAGGTAGCCTCCCTCCGCTTGAAGTTTTTCCAGCAGGCTATCCGCTACCGACTCCAGCGCAATGACGGCGTTGTCTGACGAGCACGACGCGGCCAGATCCAGCGTTTTGGAAATACGGATTTTCTCAGCCGCTTCGCCAAGGTCTGCTGTGTCGTCCACCACAATCACCGCGTTGCCGGCGCCGACGCCCAGGGCTGGCGTGCCGCTGGCATACGCCGACTTGACCATCGCCGCGCCCCCCGTCGCCAAAATGCGGTCGCACTGTTTCATCAGCTCATTGGTCAACTCCAGGGTCGGCTGCTCAATGGCGATCACCAAATCTTCCGGCGCACCGCATTCCCGCAGGGCGGCGCGCATCCGGTCACAGATAAGCTTGTTCGTTAGCTTTGAGCGAGGGTGAGGCGCAATGATAATCGCGTTGCGTCCTTTGAGGGCGAACATGGCCTTGATCACCGGTGTGGCTTCCGGATTTGTGCAAGGTGCCAACGCACCGATCACGCCAACGGGCTTGGCGATTTTGACGATATTGCGCTCATGATCCTCTTCAATCACCCCCACCGACTTATCGTTGATAATGTCGAACAGGGTTGCCCGCGTCTTGCTGAAGATTTTCAGGTACTTACCTTCGAAGTTGCCGAGCTGGGTTTCTTCCACCGCAAAACGAGCGATCTCCTCAGCCACCCCAGGTTTGACGACAGCCCATACCATCGCGGTAATCAGCGCATCAACCTGCTCTTGCGAGTAATTTTCTATCTGCTTTTGAGCGGCGCGAGCACGCGCCATCATCGCTGTCAGCTGCACGGCCTCATTGCGTTGATCTCTTATATGAGTAGCCATAAAACCGTCCTCGTTCTTCGGCCCGGCACCGGGCAATGGATAACAGCAGGCCATATGACCACATGCTGACACGCGGCTGGATTGCTTATCTTGCCGATATGATGGACGATATTGCGGAATACCAATAACGCACCGCCGAGAGAGAAATGCCGTGGCAATGACCTCTGACTGGCCGCTGCCTGCGGATGGGGTTCGTTTTCTGACCCCCGGCTGGCTGGCCAAACAACTGGGTAAACACCCCCTGAGCGAGGCTCTTTATCCGCTCGCAATGGGCTACTACCCCCGCGCTCAGGGCCATCGCATGGCGCGTCCACAGCACGACAATTATCTGATGATTTATTGCGTTGACGGCGCCGGGCAACTGGAGTGCGGAGAGCGCCACTACCGCATTCGCAGCGGCGATTTGATCCTGTTGCCAAAGGGGATTGCCCACCGCTATGAAGCAGACAGGAAACACCCCTGGACGATCTACTGGCTGCACTTCAACGGCAGGCTCGCCGAAACACTGTGTCAGCATTGCGGCCTGAGTTCACCGCGTTTTCACATCGGCGTACAAGCCAGGGTGGTGCGCGTTTTCGACGGGCTGTCGGAACTTAGACGCGGCGCCTACCAACTGGCGGAGTTTATTCAGGGCTGCCATCAGCTACAGGCGTTATTGAGCTACATCGCACTGCTCGCACGACAAGGGCAGAGTGATCACGGCAATCTTGACTGGGCGCGGGTCCGCGCCACCATGCAGGAACATATTCACGGACAGCTCCGCCTGGACGCACTGGCGGCCAGTGTGAATGTGTCGAAATATCACTTCATCAAGAAGTTTAAAGCCTGGAGCGGACAATCGCCCATCCAGTACTTTATCCATATGAAGGTGCAGCGCGCCTGCTATTTGCTGGACAGCACCACCATGTCTGTCAAAGAGGTGTCCTCCGCGCTGGGCTACGATGACGTGTATTATTTTTCCCGGCAGTTCAAGAAGGTCGTCGGACTGGCACCCAGCCGCTATCGCCATCATCGCGGCGCGCTGCTAGCGCCTCAGTAATGCAGGTCGCCGCTGAGTACGGTATGCGCGCGACCGCGCAGTTCGACCCGGTCGTCCTGCAACGCCAGCCATAGCTGGCCACCGCGCGACGACAACTGCTCGGCGCTGAGTTGAGACTTACCGAGCTTGCCCGACCAATAATCCGCCAAGGCACAGTGCGCCGAACCGGTTACCGGGTCTTCATTAATCCCGACAGATGGGGCGAAAAAGCGCGATACCACATCAACCGACTCACCCGCCGCGGTGACAATCAGACCGCGACAGGGCAGCGCCGCAATCGCCGCCATATCGGGCAAATAAGCGCGTACAGCGCGCTCGTCTTTCAGTTCCAGCAGCAGATCTTCGCCCGCCACCGCCGCAGCAACGGCAGGGAGACCAAGGCTTTCTGCCCACGCAGATAGCGGCTGCTCCGCGGTAGGACAGCGGGGGAAATTCATACTTAGCAACTCGCCACAGCGACTCACCTGCAATTCCCCGCTGCGTGTATCAAAGCGCAGACAACTCGCATCAATCTGGCACTGGTCCCAAAGGGCATGGGCGGCCGCCAGAGTCGCGTGCCCGCATAGATTGACCTCGGCCAGCGGGGTAAACCAGCGCAGCGACCAGTGCTCACCCGCACTGTCCAGTGGTTGGAGGAACGCCGTTTCCGAGAGATTGAATTCTGCGGCAATGCGCTGCATATCCGTATCATCCAGGGCACGACTTTGCAGTACGACTGCCGCTGGATTGCCGGTAAAGGGCTGGCTGCAAAATGCATCGACAATAAAGCTTTTCATGGTGACTCCCTCTCGCCTGGAAGGCCGCTACGACGCCGCCAGAATCTCCTCACACAACCGGGGCAACACCTCACTGGCGAGGCCGTGACGATGCTCATCAAAGTAGCTGTGTTGGGATGAGGCTTCAAGATTGACCTCAATACTGTGTGCCCCTGCATGGCGAGCAAGCTGAACAAAGCCTGCTGCCGGGTAAACATTGCCCGACGTACCCACGGCGATAAACAGATCGCACTGGCTCAGCGCCGCCTCAATGCGCGGCATCTGCAAAGGCATTTCCCCGAACCACACGACGTGGGGACGCAGCGTTCCGGTTTTTCCACAACAGGCGCAACTGAGCTCGGCGTGAATATCGCCGTGAATCTCGAAAACCTCGCCGCTTCGAGTACAGTGCATTTTCAGCAACTCGCCATGCATGTGTATGGGATCATCGGAGCCTGCTCGCTCATGCAGGTCATCGATATTTTGCGTAACCAGCAAACACTCACCGGCAAAGCGTTTCTCCAGTTCGGCCAGCGCGATATGGGCCGGGTTCACCTTAACGGCATCAGACAACAACTGCCGCCGGCGCCCGTTGTAAAAGCGCTGCACCCTCTCGGGATTCGCGGCAAAGCCCTCCGGCGTGGCGACGTCCTCTATTCGGTGCTCCTCCCACAGGCCGTCAGCGGCACGAAAGGTTTTAATACCGGACTCTGCCGAGATACCGGCCCCGGTGAGAATTACGATGCGTTTTGCGGCAAGCGGGGACACGGACGAACTCCTACAAGGCTTTTTCCATAAACCGGGCAACACCGAACTCCGGTTTCAATTGATAGTCGACAAAGCCGCTGTCCAGATAACGCTGCCTCGCCGCGCGATTGCCTTCCAACACCTCCAGCGTAAGCTTGCAGCAGCCCTGCTGTCGCGCTTCGCTCACCACGGCATCAAGCATCAGCGCTGCAATCCCCTGACGGCGATTCTCGGGTCGCACGATCACATCGTGAATATTCATTAGCGGCCTGGCCTTGAACGTAGAAAATCCGAGAAAGGTATTGATCAGACCGACAGCGCGATCGCCCTGCCACGCAATGATGCTAAGCGCACCAGGATGCTCAGCCAGCGCATCACACAGGCGCTCGCGAACGTCGGCAGATAATGGCTCGGCGCCTCCCATAGGATCGTTTGCGTAACAATCCATGAGCGACAGAACAGCCAATCGGTCGATGTCATTTCGGTAGTCTGCGCGGCGGCAGAGCGTGGTCAGCATGGGCACACCAATGATGTCGTAACGGCGTTTCAGTCAAGCTGAAACTTAGTGCTCAGAATGATAACAAATGCATCACATTCGACGAAGAAAAGGCAATATTTGGCGGATTATCCCTTCCTAACACGAATACTCGGCCCTATACTTTTGTGCAATAACACAAACAAGATGGACACGTTCCCATGCATTCCAACTCCCTTTGGTTCCGCGGCATCATTGTCGCAGCACTGGCGGCTAGCATCGCCGCCTGCGGCAGCAGTTCTTCCAGTTCCAGCAGTTCGGATAACAGCAACGGTGGCAATGGTGGCGGCGGTGTCGCCGAGTCAAAGACCTTTGCCGACCAATCCATTACCGCCGATGATGGCGAGACCATTGCATTTACGGCCTATACCCCGGAAAACCCGACAGGCCGCGCCGTACCCTTGATTATTCACGGCCATGGCTTCGGTCTTTCGCGGGCGAAGAATCTCGAAAATCCCGGTCCACTGGAAAACTTTACCACCGCCGATGTCTCCGGTGATGTCGCGCGCCAGGCGTGGCTGGACAAGGGCTACTACGTGATCAGCTTTGACCAGCGGGGTTTTGGCGACAGCACTGGACAGATCACCGTCATGGACCCGGATCTCGACTGCGCCAACATCTCGCGCATCATCGACTGGGCAGAGATTAACTTACCCAACCTGAAGTACGAGGGCAGCGATCCGGTCATCGGCTCGGTGGGGCTGTCTTATGGCGGCGGCTTCCAAACCGTCTGCTCCAGCGTCGACAAGCGTTTCGATGCGCTGGTCCCCCTCGCCACATGGAGCAATCTTCCTTTCAGCCTTTACCCCAGCAGCACACCCAAAACCAGTTGGCTGGACGTACTCGGCATTGCCTCATTCGGCAACATGGAAACCGAGTTTTACCAGGCACTGCTGCAAGCCAACAGTACGGGTGAAATCGACCCAGCCGTGGTGGACCGACTGGCCGGACACAGCCCCCTGTCATTCTGCCTGAACGATCGCGAAGACGGCCGCACGCTCTCCAATGCCGACGCCCTGTTTATTCAGGGGGCCAACGATATTCTGTTCAACGTGAATGAAGCCGTAGAAAACTACGAGTGCTGGAAGGCCAAGGGCCTTGAGGCCCATCTGTTTGTCCAGCGCGATGGCCATATTCTTCCTGCGCTGCAGCAAGCGGGCGACATGCTGCTGTTCGGCACAGACAGCACGCTGTACTGCGGCGAGCAACAGTTTGACACGACCGCACTCGCGCTGGGCTTTTTGGCAAACAAGCTGATGGGCGAATCCCAGCAGGCGCTGCCAGACGTCTGCTTTAGCCACGCGGACTCACAGCGTGGTGTGACCCTGAATGAGGTGACTATTGGCGGCCAGACAGCGTTAGTCCCGGTTAGTACGGTGGTGCCGGGCGGCGCCAACTACATCATCAGTCTGCTGCAAAACCTGCCGTTAAGCACCCTGCTGGAAATTCTTGCTCAGCTTCCCGGAGAACTGGAAACCATCTTGACCGGCGTGCTAAGCGGATTTCAGGACCCGATGGCCATTGCCGATTACCTAGATGAAATCGTCAATGTGATTCCATCTGAGTTGTTGAGCAAGCTTGTCGCGTCAGGCCAGTTTATTCCCTCAACCACCGCCACCAGCGATGGCCTGATTGCCGGCGTTCCCACTGCCAATCTACTACTGGAAGGCGGAAATGGAGACGACAACTTGCTGTTTGTCGGGATAGGCAGGCGTCGAGAAGGCGGTGATGTTCATCTGGTGAACGACCAGGTGCGCCCGCTGCGCGGCACAGGCAGCCAGATGTTTGAACTGAATGGGGTAAGCGAAGATATTCAAGCGGGTGACGAACTGGGGCTGGTGATCTACGGCATTCACCCCTACTACCTGTACCTCGGGGGGCTGGTGCAAGCTCCACTGCCCGTCACCCTTACCGGTACCGTGCAACTGCCGCTGCATAGCCAGCCTTAGCAGCACAGGCGGGGTGCGGACTGAGTCCCGCCCCGCTGTTTCCTATACGCCCGCCATCAATCCAGAACAAAGGTCGCCAGCACAAGGCTGAGCACAGTCATTGAGGTGACAGACAAGAGCAGAAAGCCGAGTAGCTTCAGCGGCTTGAACGGCTTGCGCTCAACGTCGTTATAACCAGCCTTCAGAAACTCATCAACTTTCGCCTGGTCTTCCGGATACAGTTTGTTATGTTCGTTTTCCATGGGGCTACCGCTCGGAAGTCGGTCTACAGACCGGGTTAAGATCGCCGCGCACGTCGGCGCGGGCACAAAAAAAGGCGGCCCCATTATCACAGGATGCCGCCTTTAAGGCCAGATACCGCCCGGCAAGTTCCGGCGGTATCCGATCGGGTGTGCTCGACTTACGCGAAGGCCTCTTCCGCCAGATCCATCATGGCATCGCTGCCACTGCGAATCGCCGCACTCAGGGCCTGAGTTTGCGGCAACAGACGTTGCACAAAGAAACGGGCAGTCTGCAATTTGGCTTTGTTGAAGTCCTCACCCTGCTGGCTCTCGCCACTCAGTACTGTGCGGCACTGCATCGCCCACATGTAGCTATACAGCGTAAAGCCCATCACATGCAGGTAGTCGTTTGCCGCCGCACCGATGGCGTTGGGATCATTGGCAACACTTTCCATCACGAAGCGAGTCAGCGACTCCAGGTTATCTACCGCGTCATTCAGCGGTGCCAGGAATTCGTCCATACCGGCAACGGAGGCAGCATCAGCACAGAACGCACGGATTTCGTCCAGCAGCACGCTCAGGTTCTTCGCGCCGTTGGCCGCCACTTTACGCCCCATCAGGTCCATAGCCTGAATGCCGTTAGTGCCTTCGTAGATCTGGGCGATACGAACGTCACGTACCAGCTGTTCCATCCCCCACTCGCGCACATAGCCGTGGCCACCGTAGCACTGCTGGCCCAGCACCGTACCTTCAAAGCCCTTGTCAGTCAGGAACGCTTTGGCAATAGGCGTCAGCAGTTCCACCATACCTGCAGCGCGGACTTTGTCCTCGCCTTCTCCGAACTTGGACAGGTCGAGTTGCTTGCCTACGTAGACCGCGAAAGCCCGACCCGCTTCGACCAGCGCCTTTTGAGTCAGCAGCATGCGACGTACATCAGGGTGAACAATAATCGGATCAGCGGCGCCATTGGGGTTGGTCGGCCCCGTGGGCGCACGGCTTTGGAGGCGCTCGCGGGCGTATTCGCAAGACCACTGATACGCCGTCTGCGCCGCACTCAGCCCCTGAATACCCACGGACAGGCGCTCGTAGTTCATCATGGTGAACATACCTTGCAGGCCGCGATTGATCTCACCCACCAGATAGCCTTCAGCACCGTCGAAGTTCATTACACAGGTTGCTGACGCATTGATGCCCATCTTGTGCTCGATGCTGCCGCAGTTCACGCCGTTGCGCTCACCGAGGCTGCCGTCATCATTAACTTTAACCTTGGGCACAAGGAACAGAGAGATGCCTTTCGAACCTGCGGGGGCATCCGGCAGCTTTGCCAACACCAGATGAATCACGTTCTCAGTCAAGTCGTGATCACCGCCAGTGATGAAGATTTTGGTGCCGGTGATTTTGTACGTGCCATCAGCCTGTGGCTCGGCCTTGGTGCGAATCATACCGAGATCGGTACCCGCATGGCTCTCAGTCAGACACATGGCGCCCGCCCACTGGCCGCTGTACATGTTTGGCAGGTATTTTTCTTTCAGCTCGTCGCTGGCATGACTATCAATAGCCAATGCCGCACCGGAAGTCAGCGTCAGGTACAGGCCCATCGCGATGTTGGAGGAGTAAAGCATTTCCTCGAACAACAGCACCAGCATTTTAGGCATATTCTGGCCGCCGTAATCAGGCTCGCCAGACAGGCCTCCCCAGCCCCCTTCTGCCAGCTGTTTAAAGGCTTCAGGATAACCCTTGGGAGTAGTGACAACACCTTCATCCCACTTCACGCCTTCTTCGTGGCCGCTTTGACTCAGTGGCGCGATCAGGTTCTCGTTGATCTTGGCGCTTTCTTCAAGAATAGCGTCCGCCAGTTCGCGGTTAACTTCTTCCGTGCCGGGCAGGCTCTGCCAGAGCTGCTCAGCCTTAAAAACTTCGTGCAGGACAAACTGCATATCACGCAGCGGCGCTTTATATTCGGGCATGTCGAATTCTCCACAATGTATCGCGACATGGGTCGCTTTCCATAAACATAGACAAACGCCCACCGGAAGGCGGGCGCTGCTCGTTTGGGACCAAATTCTCTGTTTTTGTTAGAAAGCAAATGCCTCTGCGGGCATTGCCATCAAGCTGTCAGCGCCATTGAGCATTGACAATTTATGAGACTCTGTACGCGGCAACAGACGCTGGAAGTAGAAGCGCGCTGTGTGCAGCTTCGCCTTCAGGAACTCGTCGTCGGCATCGCCGTCCAGAGCGACTGCGGCCATCCGCGCCCACATGTATGCCAGCGAGATATAGCCGGAATACATCAGGTAATCGACCGATGCAGCACCGACTTCGTCGGGATTTTGCATGGCTTTCTCACCCAGCTTGGCGGTGACTTCGCCCCACTCTTTGTTAAGTTCGGCAAGTTTACCAACAAACTCGGCCATTTCGGGACGCTCTGACTCCGACTGACAGAATTTATGGATAATTTTGGTGAACAGCATCAACTGCTTGCCACCCGTACCCATGACTTTCCGCCCCAGCAGATCCAACGCCTGAATACCGGTGGTACCTTCATACAGCGTAGAGATACGCAGGTCGCGAACGATCTGCTCCATGCCCCACTCCGCGATGTAACCGTGACCACCGTATACCTGCATACCGTAGTTCGCCGCTTCCAGTCCGGTTTCAGTAACAAAGGCCTTGGCAATCGGCGTCAGCAGTTCAGAAAGTTCTTCCGCGTCTTTGCGAGCCTGCTCGTCTGCGCCGAAGTAGAAGCTGTCAACCAGTTGCGCGACCCAGTAAATAAACGCGCGGCTGCCCTCAGCCAATGCTTTCTGAGTCAACAGCATACGGCGCACGTCGGGGTGCACGATCAGCGGATCAGCCGGGCCGTCAGGGTTTTTCGGACCACTCAGCGAACGCATTTGCAGGCGCTCACGAGCGTATTCAAGCGCGCCCTGGAAGGAAGCTTCTGAGCCAGCAAGGCCCTGCAACGCAGTACCAAGGCGAGCAGAGTTCATCATGTGGAACATAGCCTGCAGGCCGCGGTTTTCCTCTCCAACCAGGAAGCCAGTGGCACCATCAAAGTTCATCACACAGGTTGCAGACGCTTTAATCCCCATCTTGTGCTCGATGCTGCCGCAGCTTACGCCGTTGCGCTCGCCGACGTTGTTATCGGCATCGGGGAGGAACTTGGGCACCAGGAACAGGGAAATACCTTTTGTGCCAGCCGGGGCACCTTCGACACGAGCCAGCACGAGATGAATGATGTTTTCCATCATGTCGTGCTCGCCGCCGGAAATGAAGATCTTGGTGCCGGTGACCTTGTAGCTACCGTCTCCGTTGTTCTCGGCTTTGGTGCGCAGAATGCCCAGATCAGAACCGCAGTGCGGCTCAGTCAGGCACATGGTGCCGCCCCAGGTGCCATCGGTCATCTTGGGCAGATAAATGTTTTGCAGCTCTTCGCAGGCATAGTTTTCCAGCAGACGCGCCGCAGATTGCGACAAACCGGTATACATACCCCAAGCCCAGCAGGAGGTGCTGACCATTTCAGTCACAACCAGTCCCAGCGAATTGGGCAAGCCCTGGCCGCCAAACTTGGCATCGGCGGTCATCGACGGCCAGCCACCTTCGGCGAACTGCTCATAAGCTTCTTTAAAGCCTGTCGGGGTTTTCACGCCCTCTTCAGACCAGACACAACCTTCCTGGTCACCGACCTGATTCAGCGGAGACAGGACGTTCTCGGAAAATTTAGCACCCTCGGCAATGATCGCATCCAGCAGGTCTTCGCTGACCTCTTCGCGGCCAACCAGGCTCGCAAAATGCTCATCGGCTTTGAGTACATTTTTCAGTACAAAATTAATATCGCGGATTGGCGCTTTGTATTGCGGCATGATGAAACCTCACGTTGCTCGCTGCGTAAGACAGGGTCGCAGCAATGTTGACGGTGACAACTATAGCGATTTATCTACGTTGCGCAAGGCCGAAACGATCAAAAAGGTCGTCATTTGGGCCAATCAGCGTCACACTTTAATGCACGCGAGACGTTGCGAAGCACCATTTAGGGGCATATACGGACTGTCGCTGACCGCTGCGCCTCAGTAGCCTAGTAGCCTAGTAGCCCCCATCGACGACATCTCAGGAATCATGAACTTTCGCCCCCACGGTGAGCACAGCCTCTACTACCCCCGAGAGGGCATTATCCTTGCCGAACCTCTGGGCTGCTGGAATAAGGAAGCCGCCATGGAATATTGCACCGGCATGCGCAACTTCATCAGTCAGTTGCCCTCGGTGCCAAGTCGATGGTGCCGCATTATCGACTTGAGCCAGTACGAGCTGCATACGCCCGACGTCCCCGCGCTGCTGAACCGCCTGGCGCGCTGGACAAGCGACCAAGGCTGCGTCGTTCACAGCTATATTTTTTCCAATACGCTGCAAATCCAGACGGTGGACGAGATGTTCGAATCAATCGGTGCCCGCTACTTCAGCGCGGACGACAGGGAAGAGGCGCTTGCGCAGTGTCAGCAAGCGCTTTTGGAGCAGCGTCGCTAGCTGACAGTTAGCAGCGCGGAAAGGTCAAGGTAGCTGGCAACATCCGACTCGATGGGCCCCGCCCCCAAATGCGGGACCACCCCAAGACAGGGCGCAGGTAACATCCCCTGCAACGTCGCAAGATTTTCTTCAAAGCAGGCCATATCGGGATCAACACGATTGGCCACCCAACCGGCCAACGACAGGCCATCTGCGCGAATCGCGTCGGCCGTTAACAGGGCGTGACTGATGCAGCCCAGCTTCATCCCCACCACCAGAATCACCGGCAGATTCAGTTCCACTGCGAGCGCAGCCAGCGTTTCCCGGTGATTGAGAGGCACCCGCCAGCCACCGGCACCTTCGACCAAAAGAAAGTCCGCTGGGTGCATCATGCTGCCTCGGCAGTAACCGGCCAGTTGCACAGCGGTGAGGCGACGCCCTTCGTGATCAGCAGCAATATGCGGGGCGATAGCTTCTTCGAATACCACCGGATTCACCTGTGCGTAACTGAGTTTTTCGCTCATCGCCGCCATCAAGTTCAGAGCATCATCGTTGCGCAGCTCGCCACTGCGTTTCTCCGCCCCCGCCGCGACCGGCTTCAGCGCCAGCGTGCGCAGTCCTTGAGCCGACGCCGCCGCCAACAAGCCACAAGCCACCAGGGTTTTCCCGGCATCGGTATCGGTGCCAGTAACAAAAAAGCGGGCAGCCCTGGCCATTAGAGATTCTCCTGTAGTTCACGGGATGAATGTGGTGCTTTTTCCAAGCGCAGATACCAGACCTGATAGCTGGTCGGCAGACCCTCTGGCTGACGGAAGCCCTCATAGGCTGTCTGCAACGCCAGCAGGCGACGCCGACTGGACAAGCCCTGCGGCCGGCCGTGGTTAACATTGCTGACACCCAATTGTTTGAGGTCACGGGTCAAGCTGCGCAGGTCGTCATAGTACAAACACTCTTCACCCGACACCCACTCACACTGTAAGCCGGCAGAGGCAATCGCCTGCTCAACCCGCTGACGGGGAATGAAGTCGTTGACGTGTACATAGCTGTCGACCTGCTGCCAGGCTGCCCGCAATTCCCAGAGTGTTTCGGGGCCCAGCGTGGCAATAAACGCACAGCCACCCGGTGCCAGCACGCGTTCAATTTCCGCATACAGCGCCTGCACATCTTCACACCACTGCAGGGATAAACTGGAAAACAGCAGGTCGACACAGCCATCGGCCAGCGGCAGATTTTCAGCGTCGCCGCCCAGCCACTGCTGACAGGCATCGCCATGATGGTCGCGGGCGTACGCCAGCATACCCTCAGCCAGATCCACCGCGGTCAACTGCGCCCCCATAAACTGACCTCGCAGCATCGGCAGGCTATAGCCGGTGCCGCAACCCAAATCCACTACTCTCGCACCGGGAAGCAGCGATACATTACTGAGCTGCGAGAATAGTTGATCAGCTATCCGGCGCTGCACCGTCGCCGACTGGTCATAGCTCGCCGCTGCCCGCGAGAACGACTTCGCCACCGCCTGCTTTTCAAAATGCCGGTCCGCGCCGACGGCGGGCAGTACGTCGACTAACCGCTGCCGATAGAAATTCAATACGTCATCACAGAGGCGCGCGGCCTGCGAACGCAGCAGTAAATGCCCCGCGCCGTCATATACCCGCGTTTCGCCCTGAAGCTGCGGGGCAACCGCACTGGGCACCAATGCGTCGCCCTCGCCCAGCACATTAAGGCGAGGGCAAGATAACAGCTGCTCCCGCTGATCCAGCGTTCGCAGTAAATCCAAGCCTCCAAGCAACGCTTGTGGACCCGCCTGACACTCGGGCAGTGATCGACGCAACTCGCGCGCCTGTGCATCACCGTGACATTGCAGCCCCACGAAACGCCGAAGCGCCTTGTCCGGCGCCTCGCACACCTCCCGATAAAAAGCCTCGAAGGTCTCGACCGGCATGGCGGCAGGCCAAGCATCGCTTGCAACAAAGCGCGCATTGCTGGCCACGCTAACCAGCCCGGCAACCCGCTCGGGGTGGCGATGCGCAAGCTCAGCGGCAATCATGCCGCCCAGAGACCACCCCATATACAGGGCTTTTTCAGGAAGAACAGGCAACAGTGCTTCGATGAGATTTGCCGCGCTGCCCAGCGACGCCTCGGCGCTGCGCCCAAAGCCCGGCAAATCAATCAGAGTCAGATGAAAATGTTGGCGTAAATGCGGCAACAACGGCTGCCAGATGCGGCTATCGCTGGCCCAGCCATGCAACAGCACCAGCTCGACAGCCTCACCACCGGCCGTCAGGCGTTCACGAAACAGCGCGGACATCAACGCGGCTCCAGCAATTGCGGCGCATACTGGCTAAATACCTGTTGCAGCGTCTCCAACAGTTGCTCGATCTGCTCGCTGTGGTGTGCCGCACTGAGAGTAATGCGCAGGCGCGCGGTGCCAGTCGGCACGGTTGGTGGACGAATAGCAGAAATCAGAATGCCCTGCTCTTCAAGCGCCGCACTGAGCTGCAGGGCCAGTGCGTCATCACCGACCAATAAGGGCTGAATCGCGGTCTCGGAATCCATCAGCGGCAAATTCAGTGCCTCGGCGCCGTCGCGAAACTGGCGGATGTGCGCGTGGAGTCGCTCACGCCGCCAGCGCTCATCACTGAGTAAATCCAAGGAGGCGAGCGTTGCCGCCGCTACGGCGGGCGGCATGGCGGTGGTGTAAATGTAGGGCCGCGCGAACTGAACCAGTGTTTCGATAAGCTCCTCGCTCCCCGCAACAAAAGCACCGAAACTGCCGATGGCCTTGCCTAGCGTGCCCATCAAAATAGGCAGCTGTTGCTGGTCCAGCTTGAAGTGTTCTGCACTACCCGCGCCATTGGCACCCAACACACCAAAACCGTGTGCATCATCAGCCATCAGCCAGGTATCGTGGTCGGCAGCAAGTTCAGCCATGGCGGGCAGCGGGGCGATATCGCCATCCATGCTATACACCGCATCCACGGCAATCAGCCGCTGGCCGCGCTCAGGCAGCGCCTGCATACGCGCATTCAAATCATCGAGATCACTGTGGCGAAATCGCTGCATTTTGGCATCACAAAGACGACCACCATCTAACAGCGAAGCGTGATTCAACCGGTCTTCCAACAGGTGATCGCCACGACCAAGCAGCGCGGTAATTACCCCAAGATTGGCCATATAGCCGGTAGAAAAGAGCAGTGCTCGATCGCGCCCTGTGACATCAGCCAGCCGTTGTTCCAGCGCATGGTGCAGGCTGGAATGCCCGCAGACCAAGTGGGAGGCACCGCCGCCCACGCCGAATTCACTGGCCGATGCCTGCATCGCCTCGATCAGCTTGGGATGATTCGCATGGCCGAGATAGTCATTGCTGCAAAATTGGAGCAGCTCCCGACCATCCAGCGTCATTACGGCGCCCTGCGGCGAGGCCAGCTCGCGACGACGGCGGTAAAGTGACTGTTGTCGACGCTCGGCAAGACGGCGCTGCAACTGCTGCGCTCGGGATTCTCGCGTCACGGTGATCAGGCGGTGGCGTCGTAGAAGAACTTGTCGTTCTGCACCCGTTCCACTTCACCCATCAGGGCGGCAGCAGCGGCATCATCATCCGCCTCGGTGCAGCGCTGCTCCGGCGAAATTCCCAGACGATCAAACAGTTTCAGATCTTTGTTGGCTTCCGGGTTAGGCGTGGTCAGCAGTTTTTCACCATAGAAAATGGAGTTGGCCCCGGCAAAATACGCCAGCGCATGCATCTGCTCATTCATTTCCTCGCGACCCGCCGACAGTCGCACGTGGGACTGGGGCATCATGATCCGGGCCACGGCAATAGTGCGGATAAAGTCGAAGGGATCGAGGTCCGCCTCGGCTTCCAATGGCGTACCTTCCACCCGCACAAGCATATTGATGGGCACACTTTCGGGGTGCTCGGGCAAGTTCGCCAGTTGCAGCAGCAAGCCGGCGCGATCCTTCACGGATTCACCCATGCCGACTATGCCGCCGCTGCACACTTTAATGCCCGCATCGCGGACGTTCGACAAGGTATTCAGGCGATCACCATAGGTGCGCGTCGTGATGATCTCACCATAGTATTCTGGCGAGGTATCCAGATTGTGGTTGTAGTAATCCAGTCCCGCCTCGGCCAGCTCCTGCGCCTGCTCGCCACTGAGCATGCCCAACGTCATACAGGTTTCCAGGCCCATCTCTTTCACCCCGCGCACCATGGCGGTCACGTAAGGCATATCTTTTTTCTTGGGTGAACGCCACGCGGCGCCCATACAGAAGCGGGTCGACCCCTGAGCCTTAGCAGCACGCGCCTCAGACAGGACTTTCTCCACTTCCATCAGCTTTTCTTTTTCCAGACCGGTGTCGTAGCGATTGCTCTGGGGGCAGTATTTGCAGTCTTCCGGGCAGGCACCGGTCTTGATCGACAGCAGCGTGCTAACCTGAACAGCATTGGGGTCGAAGTTAGCGCGATGCACGGACTGCGCCTGAAAGAGCAGGTCATTAAATGGCTGCTCAAAGAGCGCTTGAACTTCTTCACTGGTCCAGTCGTGGCGAATAGCTGTCATGGCGAGCATTCTCTGCAGATTGTGGCAAAGCCTGTAATGATACCCGGCCCCGATACACTGTCAACCAACAGGGATGATTATGGTTTACAAGTGGGTGAACAACACTCTGAACCGTTTGCTGCCGCCGCGCTGCCTGTGCTGTCAGCAAGCAGGCCAGCAGCTCTGTCCCGACTGCGAAGCAGAGTTACCGAAGCTGGGCACACGCTGCCAACACTGCGCGCTACCCCTACCCCAAAGTGACAGGCTGTGTCGCCACTGCCTGCGACGCCCTCCCCGCTTCACACGCTGTCTCAGTGCCTTTTCCTACCGACCGCCCGTCGACCAACTGCTACTCAGCTACAAACATGCCGGGCACATGGCCAATGGCCGCGTATTGGCCCAACTGTGGATGAGTTGCTGTGGCGATGACGTGCGTCGAGAGCCCCCGGACGCCCTGATCCCCATCCCGCTGCACTGGCGGCGGCGCTGGCAACGGCGTTTCAATCAATCGCGACTGCTGGCCGAGCAGTGGGGCGACGCCTTCGGTCTTGTCGTTACAGACGCACTGCAACGCCGTGTACACACAGCAGCCCAACAGGGGCTGACAGCGGCGGAACGCCGTCGCAATCTGCGCCGTGCCTTTGTCCTTTCACCCCGCGCAAACGTCACAGGAAAGCACCTGGCGCTGGTCGATGATGTACTCACCACTGGCGCGACAGCCAATGCCGCGGCCGTTATACTCCTCGACGCTGGCGCCCGGCGCGTCGACATCTGGTGCCTGGCGAGAACCCCGGAGCCCGGCCAGTAAGACTCAGCGGAGCAGTACATGAACGAACAGCAGAATTTTGCGGCCCTAAACCCGGATCGGGTGATCGATGCCGTGGAAAGCGTCGGTTTTGTCAGCGACCTGCGCGTGTTCGCTCTCAACAGCTACGAAAACCGGGTTTATCAGTTCGGCCTGGAAGATGCCGAACCACTGGTCGTGAAGTTTTACCGCCCCGGACGCTGGAGCAATGCGCAGATAGAGGAAGAGCACCGTTTCACCCAGCAACTCAGCGATGCAGATATCCCGGTGATTGCCCCCTGGCGGAATAGCGGTGGTGACAGCCTGTTTGAGCACGACGGCTATCGTTTTGCGCTATACCCTCGTCGAGGCGGCCATGCACCCGCGCTCGATGATATGGAAAATCTCTTTCAACTCGGCAGGCTGTTTGGGCGACTTCACCTGCTGGGAGAAACCGAAGACTATCATCACCGCCCACAACTCACCCCCGCCAGCTACGGCACAGCCAGCCGCGAGTTTCTGCTGGAACACGATTTTCTGCCCAGCTCGCTCCGCGATGCCTATCAGGGCATCAGCCAGGATGTCATCGCGCTGATTGATGAGGCCTTTGCCAACGTTGCACCGCGCAATATCCGCTGCCACGGCGATGGTCACGTCGGCAACATTCTGTCTCGTAATGGCGACACCCTGCTCGTGGATTTTGACGACAGCCGCATGGCGCCGGCTATTCAGGACCTGTGGATGTTTCTGTCCGGCGACCGCGATACCCAGCAGGGCGCGCTGTTGGAATTGGTCGAGGGCTACGAAGAATTCCGCGAATTCTCACCACGCGAACTGCGACTGATAGAACCCCTGCGCAGTCTGCGAATCATGCATCACGCCGCCTGGCTGGCGCAGCGCTGGGACGACCCGGCCTTTCCCCTTGCCTTCCCCTGGTTCAACTCCGAGCGCTACTGGGGTGAACACATCCTGTCACTGCGCGAGCAATTCGTCCTGCTGCAAGAGCCCCCGTTAGCCCTACAGGCGTGATCGCCTTCCCCATTTACATACGTAAAGTTAAAATCTATGGCAGGAGATGACAAGCCGGACTACTCAACGGCCAATACATGGCGCCTGAGGCAAGGCTATACTCCTCCCCCACTGCCCCGAATAAACGATCATAAACGGGCTTAGGAGTTTGCATGTATACCATCAACGTCAACGACCAAGACCACACTGTGGATGTGCCCGGCGATAAACCCCTGTTGTGGGTGCTAAGGGAGAACCTCAAGCTTTTTGGCAGCAAGTACGGCTGCGGGCAAGCGCTCTGTGGCGCCTGCACCGTGCACGTTGACGGACAACCCACCCGCGCCTGCGTGATGCCGATCAGCGCCGCCGAGGGGCACCGCATCACCACCATTGAAGTGATGAATGAGGACAATATTGGCCGTCTGGTTCAGGCAGCCTGGCAAGAGCTGAATGTCCCCCAGTGCGGCTACTGCCAATCCGGACAGGTCATGGCAGCAACGGCATTGCTGAAAGACAATCGCTCCCCCAGTGACCGCGATATCGATGAGGCAATGTCGGGCAACATCTGTCGCTGCGGCACCTATCCGCGAATTCGTAAAGCTATTCACAAAATCGCCAGCGAACAGCTCTAAGGAGGCGTTATGGAATTTTCCGAACTGACACGCCGCCAGTTCCTGCGTGTTTCGGCCATCGCTGGCGGCGGCCTGTTGGTTGCCTGTGGCGGTGGCGGAGGTGGCGGCGGAAGCAACAGCGGCAACCCCGGCGATGGCACCAACGAACCGATCGACGCTCAGGAATACGCCGTTGGTGAGTTTCTGCGGCTGAGTACCGACAACCGCGTACACATTCTGGTCGGCGCCTCGGAAATCGGCCAAGGGGCACTGACCTCGATGGCGATGATTGTTGCTGAAGAGCTGGATGTCGATTGGGAAATGGTCACCGCCGAGCATTCGCCAGTCGCTGCGCGCTTTAACAACCCTTACTTTGGCGGGCTGCTGCAATTTACCGTGGCTAGCGCCACAACCCGTGGCTATTTCGACACCCAGCGCCAAATCGGAGCCGCCGTGCGGCAGATGCTTATTCAGGCAGCGGCAGATCGCTGGGAAGTCACCCGGGAGTCGCTGCGTACCGACCGGGGCTTCGTCTATGACGATGCTAATGGCCGCAGCGCCAGCTACGGTGAACTGGCGGAAGAGGCAGCAAGCTACAGGGTGCCGCTGACGCCGCCCCTCAAGGAGCCATCGCAATACCGCATTATCGGCCAATCCAAGCAACGCAACGACGCGGCCGCCAAGGTGACCGGTACACTTCAGTACGGCATCGATGTGGACCTGCCCGGCATGCTGACTGCAGTTATCGCCAGACCTCCCCGTTTTTTCGGGCAGGCACTGACCGTCGATGACAATGCGGCGCTGGCGGTTCCCGGCGTCCGTGAGGTCCATACAACACCGGCCGGCGTTGCCGTCGTTGCCGACGACTACTGGTCGGCAGAAAAAGGACGCCAAGCGCTGGAAGTGCGATGGAACGAGCTGCTGGCCGGGCGGACGGACAGCGATCTCACCCGCTCAGCCTACGAGTTGCGCCTCAACCTTCCCGGCGTGCCAATCCGCATTGACGGCTTGGTGCCGGTCGCACAACTTGCTGCCGCAGAGGTGCGCTCAGCGGACTACTATTTCCCGTTCCAAGCCCACGCCGCGATGGAGCCCTTGAACGTGACCGTGGACTACGATGGCAGTCGCGCCGACATCTGGACCGGCAGTCAATCTCCCACGCTGGATAAAACCTTCGCCAGCATCATTCTCGGCTTGCTGCCCAATCAGATCAATTTCCACACCATGTCGTCGGGCGGCGGTTTCGGCCGTCGTGGCAACGTATTCGCCGACTACGTTCGCGACGCCTGCTTCGTCGCCAGAGCGGTCCGCCAACCCGTTAAGGTGATGTGGACGCGGGAAGACGATATGAAAGGCGGTTTCTACCGCCCCGCCGCCGCCGTGAGAGTCAGCGCCGCCGTGGACAATCAGGGTAATATCACCGCCTGGACCCATCGAGCGGTGACCCAGGACGTGACCGCTATTTTGTACGCAGAGGAGCTTCTGGACACCCTCGCGGAGGGCACGCTGCCCCCACTCAAGGAGCTGACCGACCTGGAAACGGGCATGCCCTACGACATCGACAACGTGTTAATGGATGCCCACCTGACCGTCAATCTCACCATGCCCGCGCTGTGGATGCGATCGGTCAACAAATACACCGACGTCTTCGCTCAGGAGACCTTTATTGACGAGGTCGCCGCTCGCTACAGCCGCGACCCCTATCAATACCGCCGAGGTATGCTCAACAACGAACCGAGGCTGCTTGCCGTACTCGACGCTGCAGCTCAGGCCGCCAACTGGGGCGGACCGAATGGCGGTCGCAGCCAGGGCCTTGCTGTACTCGGCCATTGGATGAGTTATGTGGCTCAGGTTGTAGAACTCAGCGTATCCGCCGACAAAGTGGTGACCATTCATCGCGTGATAAGCGCCGTGGACGTCGGCACGGCCGTCAATCCTGATCTGGTAGTCGCCCAGGTTGAGTCCGCCATCGTTTTTGCGCTGACCAGTGTTTTCTACGGAGAAATCACACTGAACGACGGCGTGGTTCAGCAGAGCAATTATGACGACTACCCGGTTCTGCGAATGTTCGAAACCCCCGAAATGGAAACAATCGTCCTGCCCTCTAATCATGCGCCAGGCGGCGTGGGAGAGTTGGGCGTTCCGGCACTCGGGCCCGCGCTGGTCAATGCTATTTTTGCCGCGACAGGGGAAACGGTTCGCGAACTGCCACTCAGCAAGCTCGGCTACCGTATCGCCGAAAGGAGCCGCTCATGACTGTTTTTCCGACAGGACTGACCAGACTGATAACAGGCCTATTGTTCGGCGCCGCACTGAGTGGCACAGCTAGCGCGCAGTCCCCCCTGTTTGCGCCGATCTATGAGGTGCTGACCCATCCCCGCTGCCTGAATTGCCACACGGAAACCGAATTTCCCCGTCAAGGCGATGAGCGCAGACGGCACGATCAACTGATCGTACGCGGCGACAGCGACCACGGCGCACCCACGCTGCAATGCAGCGCCTGCCACCAGGAGCAAAACAGCCCCGATGGCGAGGTCCCCGGTGCGCCCCACTGGGGGCTGGCACCACTGAGTATGGCCTGGGAAAACAAAAGCGCCGTTGAGGTATGCACGGTACTCAAAGACAAAAGCATGAACGGTGGCAAAGACCTGCAGGCTCTGCTCAGCCATATGGAAGTCGACCCATTGGTGCTGTGGGGGTTTGCGCCGGGAGGAGACCGCACCCTGCCTCCCCTCGACCATCCACAGTTCGTGGAAGTGCTTAAGGCCTGGGTCAATGCAGGCGGCCCCTGCTAAACCGGCTCAGCCTTGGACGTGATTCAGCTCGGTCATCAACACGTCTACTAAATCAGCGGCAGGAAGGGCTCTCGACAGGGCTGCGCCCTGCCCTGCCCATTGCGCGGCGAACTCATGACACCCAGATGTTGCCGCCAAGGCATTAAGCTGCTTTGCAGCGTCATACGCCAGCGGATAATCAGCGGGAACAGGGCTGCCGTCGGCTTCGCCATATCTGACGAGCCGATTCACCATTCCTCGCGCAGGCCGCCCCGAGAACACCGATGTCAGCCGGGTTTCGCCAGCCCTGACGCTCGACAGATTTTCGCGATAACTGGCGTTGGCCGCCGATTCCGGGCAAAGAATAAAGGCGGTTCCCATCTGCGCGGCCACGGCCCCCGCTGCCAACGCTGACGCAATACCCTGCCCGTCCATAATGCCTCCCGCCGCAATCAGCGGCAGAGAGCACTGCATTGACAGCAGGCGCAGCAAGACCAAGGTTGTGAGCCGCTCATCGCGCGCCGAGGTTGAAAACACGCCCCGGTGCCCACCGGCTTCTATGCCTTGCACCACAATGCCATCCAGCCCGGCGTCCTCAATCTGCCTCGCCTCGTCGAGACTGGTCGCTGTCGCCAGTAGAACGATACCCGCATCCCTTAATGACGTCAGCCAATGCGGAGATGGCAAACCAAAGTGGAAACTGAGCACCGCCGGGCGCAATTCAAGCAGCAGCGTCAGCATCTCGGGATCATCGTTAAAACTTCGATAAATCTCGTTCAGCCCCGCCGGTGGCTCGCCGCCAAACTCCTCAAACAGCGGCGCCAAATGCCTGAGCCAGGCCGCCTCTTTCTCCGGTTCGGCTTGTGGCGCCGCATGGCAGAATACATTGACGTTGAACGGCTTATCAGTGAGCTGTCGTGTCGCCTCAATCATCTGCCGAGCCTGCACTATTGTGCTGGCACCAATACCCAGCGAGCCGAGGCCTCCGGCGTTGGACACCGCTGCCGCCATCTCAGGCGTGGACACACCCGCCATCGGCGCCTGAATAATGGGCTTTAACATTCCCAGCCTTGTCAGCAAACATTCCGCTGAGCCCATCGCCACCTCCAGTCGTCAGTTTTTCAGGCGATAGCCCGTGCGGAACATCCAGTGAATGACACCAAGGCAAAGCAGCATAAAGCCCAGCGTCATCCCAATACTCACACCAACATTGACGTCGGCAACCCCATAAAAGCTCCAGCGGAATCCGCTGATCAGATACACCACCGGATTTGCGAGGGTTATCGTCTGCCACAGTGGCGGCAGCATGCTGATGGAATAGAAGCTGCCGCCGAGAAAGGCCAGCGGCGTGACAATCAGCATCGGCACAATTTGCAGCTTCTCGAAGCCGTCCGCCCACACACCAATAATGAAACCAAACAGACTGAAGGTCACCGCTGTGAGTACCAGAAACCCCAACATCCAGAGTGGGTGGGCGATGCTGTAGTCGACAAACAACCGCGCTGTAGCGAGCATAATCAAGCCGAGAATTATCGACTTGCTGGCGGCGGCCCCCACATAACCCAGCAGAATTTCCGGCAATGATACCGGCGCGGACAGCAGTTCGTAGATCGTGCCATTATATTTCGGAAAGAAAATACCGAAGGCGGCATTCGACAGACTTTCGGTGAGCAGCGCCAGCATCACCAAGCCGGGGATAATAAATGCCCCGTAGCTGATGCCATCGATCGCGACCATGCGCGAGCCAATCGCAGAGCCAAACACCACAAAATACAACGACGTGGAGATAACCGGTGAAGCAATACTCTGCAATAAGGTCCGCCAGGTGCGGTGCATTTCAAACAGGTAGATTGCACGTACGGCATAGAGATTCATGATGTTATTGCTCCTGTTCGCTGACCAAGCTAACAAAAATGTCTTCCAGCGAACGCTGCGTGGAGTGTAGATCTTTGTAGTCAATGCCGTGACTTTCCAACCGCCGAAAAAGCTCGGCGATACCGGTTTGCTCGCTCTGGCTGTCGTAGTGATAAACCAGCTCCAGACCGTCATCGCTGAGGCTCAGAGGGTAGCTCTGCAACTCTTCAGGAATTGTCAGCAAGGGCTTCTGTAATTGCAGGCGAAGCTGCTTCTGGCCGAGCTTTTCCATCAACTGATGCTTTTCTTCAACCAGCATCAGCTGACCGCGACGAATCACGCCAATGCGGTCCGCCATCTCCTCGGCCTCTTCGATATAGTGGGTGGTGAGAATGATGGTGACACCGCGCTCACGCAGGCCCCTCACCATCTCCCACATATCCCTACGCAGCTCAACATCCACCCCCGCAGTGGGCTCGTCGAGGAACAGGATTTCCGGTTCGTGAGACAGTGCCTTGGCAATCATCACCCGGCGCTTCATTCCTCCGGACAGCGCCATAATGCGCTCGTGGCGCTTATCCCACAGCGACAACTGCCGCAGTATTTGCTCAAGGTAAGCGGGGTCTTTCGGCTTGCCAAACAGCCCCCGACTGAAGGTAATGGTAGACCAGACACTTTCAAAGCCATCGGTCGACAGCTCTTGAGGCACCAGCCCAATCCGACTGCGAGCGCGCCGGTAGTCACTCACAATATCGTGCCCCGCAGCGCTCACCGAGCCACTGCTGGCATTCACAATGCCGCAAATAATGCTGATAAGCGTGGTTTTCCCCGCGCCATTCGGACCGAGCAGGGCAAAAATCTCGCCACGCTCAATCTCCAGACTCACGCCTTTCAGAGCCTGAAACCCGGAGGCGTAAACCTTGCTGACGTCACGAACACTGATAACTGAAGACACGGACTCTCCCGCAGGTCGGAAAAATAAAAGGCTGAAAGTGTCGCCCAGCGAGCAACGCCGATCAATAGCCGATTGCTATGCCGGCCGGCATTGTCGCCAGAGCATCGCGGCCGCGGTGGCCGACATGTCATCAACGGTGGCAACATCCAGATAAATACCGTCAATCAGCAGGCGGCTCATGCCGTGCAATGTCGACCAGCAGAGCTGTGCAAAGCGCAGGACGTCCACCTCGGCGGCAATCCCTCCTTGCTGCTGAAGCGTACGGATGCAGCTGACAAAGTCACGGAACGCGGCATAGCCCTCTGCTTTGAGGCTGTCAGTGGGTGTGCTGGACTTCCAAAGTTTGCCGCCGAACATCAAATCGTAGTACTCGGCGTGGGACAGGGCGAAGGCGGTGTACTGACGGGCAAATTCCAGCAATGCGGCCTCATCGAAGGTCGACGGCTGCCACAGCGCCGGGGCACAGCAGGTCTCACGAAATCGCCGGAAGCCCTCTTCCGCAATGCCACAAAGCAAACTGTGCTTGTCACTGAAATGGTGGTAGGGCGCGGTGCGCGACACCCCCAACTCCTGCGCCAGTCGACGCATCGACAACCCCGCCTCACCCTCATCGCGCAGCAATCGCGCCGCGACATCCAACAGCTGCGCGCGCAGATCGCCGTGATGATAGGCCCCGGAAGGCTTGCTGCAAGAAGGAGTATCAGTCATCGCGGCACTCTATCAGCAGCGCTCGGCACTGTCCATCTTGACACCGTCTACATCGAGGCGTAGCCTGCAAATCTTGACATCGTCTAGTTAGATTTTTTTTCCATGAGGATTTGCCATGAGCGCCGCTTACCCCAACCTGCTCCAGCCCCTCGACCTGGGCTTTACCACACTCAAGAACCGCGTATTAATGGGCTCTATGCACACTGGGCTGGAAGAAGCCGAGGACGGCTTTGAGCGTATGGCGGCGTTCTTTGCCGAGCGCGCCCGAGGCGGCGTTTCACTGATCGTCACCGGCGGCATCGGCCCGAATCAGCGCGCGGCCACGCACGAGCACACCAAAATTCTGCGCAGCGAAGCCGACTGCGCGGGTCACCGCATTGTCACCGACGCGGTCCACGCCGAAGGCGGCAAAATCTGTATGCAGATTCTGCACACAGGTCGCTATGCCTTTAACGAGAAACCGCTGGCACCGTCGGCGATTCGTGCACCGATAAACGCCTTTACACCCGAAGCGGCCAGTGAAGCCGATATCGAGGAGCAGATTCAGGACTTTGTGCGCAGCGCCAGCCTGGCTCAGCAGGCGGGCTACGACGGCGTGGAGATTATGGGCTCGGAAGGCTACTTCATTAATCAGTTCCTCGCCGCGCGCACCAACCAGCGCGACGACGACTGGGGCGGCAGTTATGAGAACCGCATGCGCCTCGCCGTAGACGTGGTTCGCCGGGTACGCGAAGCCGTCGGCGAACAGTTCATCATTATCTACCGGCTGTCGATGCTGGACCTCGTGGAAGGCGGCAGCAGCTATGAGGAAATTCTGCAACTGGGCAAGGCTATCGAAGCCGCTGGCGCAACGCTGATCAACACCGGCATTGGCTGGCACGAGGCGCGGATTCCCACCATCGCCACCAAGGTACCCCGCGCGGCATTTACCTGGGTAACCGCTAAATTCCGCCAGCAACTGAGTATTCCCGTCATCACTTCCAACCGCATTAATACCCCGGAAGTTGCGGAAGAAGTGTTGGCGCGCGGTGATGCCGATATGGTGTCGATGGCGCGCCCCTTTCTGGCCGATCCCGATTTTGTCGCCAAAGCTGCGGCCGGTCGCAGCGAGACCATCAACACCTGTATTGGCTGCAACCAGGCCTGTCTGGACCACATTTTCACCGGCCGTATGACCAGCTGCCTGGTCAACCCTCGCGCCTGTCACGAGACGGAGTTATTGATTCTGCCCACAACAGAGCCCAAGACCTTCGACGTGATCGGTGCTGGCCCAGCCGGACTGGCCTTTGCCTGCACCGCCGCCGAACGCGGTCATCGTGTGCGCCTGTACGATGCCGACCCAGTGATAGGTGGCCAGTTCAACATTGCTCGCAAAGTGCCCGGCAAAGAGGAATTTAACGAAACCCTGCGCTACTTCCGTCAGCGTCTGGACGCGGCTGGTGTAGAACTGCATTTGGGCCAGCACGTGAATAGTGAGCAACTGAATAACAGTGATGCAGACGCAGTCATCCTCGCCACCGGCATCACCCCGCGGCATCCGGAGATTCCCGGCATCGATCATCCCATGGTAGTGAACTACCTGGACGTACTGCGCGATGACAAGCCCGTCGGCAAACGCGTGGCCATTATCGGCGCCGGCGGTATCGGCTTCGATGTCGCCGAAGCCCTCAGTCATAGCAGCGATGCCAGTCAGAATATTGCAACGTTCATGCGCGAATGGGGCGTAGACATGAGCCTGCAGTCACGGGGGGGCATCGAAGGCGTGACGCCGCAACCCAGCCCGTCACCACGCCAGATCACCCTGCTGCAACGCAAGGCCAGCAAGGTGGGCAATGGACTGGGAAAAACCACCGGCTGGATCCATCGCGCCGGCCTTCAGCACAAAGGCGTGGAGATGCTGGCGGGATGCGAATATCTGCGCATCGACGATGACGGCCTGCACATTCGCCAAGGCAGTGAGGAACGCTGCATTGGCGTCGACAACGTAGTGATCTGTGCGGGACAGGAACCCAACCGCCAGTTAGCCGATGGCCTGAACAAAACCGTGCACCTGATTGGTGGTGCTGATCTCGCCGCCGAACTGGACGCCAAGCGCGCGATTGATCAGGGCACTCGCTTGGCCGCCTCCCTGTAAACGGTTGCCTCGCGCCAACGCCAAACCAGCCTCACTGACAGAGCTGCGCGCGGGGCGACCGTTCCGATATACCAGAAATGCGTATAACCGCTGACTATCGCGGCATGTTGCTATAGCCAGTTGCAAAGCACTGCGGCTAGACTTGGACGTTGTTCTCCAAATCCGACCGGGCCACGTATGTTCAACCGCCACTACCGACGCCTTGCCGCGTGGCTGCTTACCTTGGCCGCACCGGCAACCACAGCCGCCCCCTCTGTAAGCTCCCTCAATGCCGCTTGGCTCAGCGAGCTGAGCGGGCTGGCCGCCAGCTATGCCCACCCTGGTTTTTATTGGGGCCACAACGACAGCGGCAGCCGCGCACGACTGGCATTAATTCAAGCTGATGAGCAGAGTGTGCTTTCGGTAGCGCTACCCAATCTCGACGCGAGAGACTGGGAAGATATCGCCAGCTTCAGCGATGCCTCGGGCAACTATGTGCTGGTGGGTGATGTCGGCGATAACTTTGCTCTGCGCCCGATGGTCGAGCTGTACCTGCTGGCGGAATCCGGCAGTGCCAAAGCACCGCGGTTACGGCTTCTTCGCCGTTACAGCGTCATTTACGACGGCGGCCCTCGGGATGTTGAAGGACTTGCCATCGACGCCCAGACGCGCATGGTGTATCTGCTGAGCAAGCGTGAGACGCACCCCAAACTCTACCGTTTCTCGCTGGACGCCCTGCCCGGCGCACCGATCATGCTCAACGAACTGGGCAGCGTCACCAGCTTACCCACGCCACAGCGCCACCGCCCGCAACGCGAAGGCGGCATCAGCCAGCACTCCCCCACCGGCCTGGATTTTGCCCCGGACGGCAGCGGAGCTGTGATCAGCACGCTGCGCGAAAGCTATTACTTTCCACGCCAAGCTGAGCAAAGTTGGCTGGACGCTCTAAATGCAGAGCCGCAGCCATTAAAGGCACCGCGACTGCGTCAGGCCGAAGCCATTACATTCAGCACTAACGGCAAAGAAATTCTGTTAGGAAGTGAAGGGCGACCGACAAAACTGGTGCGATTTACCGACTTTTCCACGCCTTAAAGAACGGTCTGCCGGGTCAGCAGAAAAGAGAATGGGCCACCGTTGCGATGGCCCTAAGTTCTTCTCGACCTCAAGTGATCAAGGAACAATACAGAACAGCGCCACCACAATCGCTACACCCGCGCCCCAGGTCGCACTGCGCAACACGCCCAGATTCATCAGATAAAAGGCGGTGTAGAGCACACGTACCGCAATGTAGCCCATCGCCAGCATGTTCACCGTCTCCTGCGCCGCACCACCGATGTGGGCAATGATGACGGCGGCCGCGAACAGGGGGAAGCTTTCAAAGCTGTTGTTCATCGCCGCCACAGCTCGTGCCGGGCGCCCCTCTAACTTGGCCAACCATTGGCGCGGATGGTTGTTGTCATAGCGTTTGCCATCAACCTTACCACTTTTAGCCAATAGCCCGGTCAGCGGCGACATCATGCCGGCAATCAAGACACACCACAGTGCAATTGTCATAGTTAAATCCCCTGCTCATCATTTTTGTTGTGTAATGGGCTCAGTCTTTTCGCCCGGGTTTCAGCAAACAACGCAACCAGTTCAAGGTACCGTTTTTACCCAGCACCATGCGGTCAACGCTGTCGAAGAAAGCTTGCAGTTCTGCGGGATCGGCAAAATAGTCGGCCCGTGTGCGCATGGGACGCTCGGGATCGAGTTGCTTGACCACCGTTGCCGGATTTCCCGCCACCACCACATTGGGTGGCACGTTTTTACTGACGACAGCTCCGGCCGCCACGACACTGTTCTCACCAATCGTCACACCTTTCAACACGGTGCTGTGATCACCCAGCCAAACGTTATTACCGATATGTACCGGCTTTACCTCGGGGCTGCGGGCTGTCCGATCATAGAGGTCATGCCAGTCGCTGTCTGTAATATACACACCGTTGGCCATCATCACACTGTCGCCAATGACAATCTCATCGCTGGCAGAAATGCGCCCGCCGGGACTGATCAGCACGTAATCTCCAATGGTGATTTTTCCCTGATCCGGCTCGCGTCCCCACACCCCGATTTTGATTCGGGCTTCCGGCTCCGCAATCACCGTCGCACATTTGCCGATGCGAATATTCGGCCCTGAGATTGAGATATACCAAGGCTTCATGAACGTGGGATAATCGCCCAGGTCATCGCAGGCCGGCTTCAGAAAATGCATGGTGTACCAGTGCCGGAAACGCAGATAGTTTTTCTTCACCCAATAGGGGCGTCGATCCTGACGCATAGCTCGCCTGTTTATCAGTGTTGTCGCAGTTAGGCGCGACAGTGTCGCAAGGCTGGCGATGCCCCGCAATTGCAACAAGGTTACCAATTCATGAAAAAACGCAGCGACGGCAGCCCCTCACGCCGCGTTGAAAGCAGCCAGCAGGGTATTCATGAGCGTCTGGAAGAGACCGTGCGTAAACATCTGGCCCATCCGTTTCGCAAGCCCTATGCCGCCCACAACATCGAGGCATTTGCGCAGGCCCAGCAATGGTTGGCCTCGCGAAACCAGCCACTAATCCTCGATTCCTTCTGCGGCGTTGGCGAGAGCAGTTGGCGGCTGGCCGAGCGCTTTCCCGACTGCGTCATCATCGGCGTGGACAAGTCTGCCGCGCGACTGCAAAAACATGCATCTCATCGAGGTAGCGAACGAGACAACTATCTGTTGCTACGCGCCGATGTCGATGACTTCTGGCGACTGGCCGTCGATGCAGGCTGGCAGCCCCGCGCACACTACCTCCTCTACCCCAATCCCTGGCCCAAACCCGGCCAGCTAAGCCTGCGAGTACACGGCTCACCGCTGTTTGCCAGCCTGCTGGCACTCGGCGGGGAAATAGAGCTGCGCAGTAACTGGCCAGTGTATGTGGATGAGTTCTGCGCCGCACTGCAACTCGCAGGGCGCGACGCCAGTAGCGAATGCTTCGTGCCGAAGACAACGCTCACGCCCTTTGAGCGCAAGTACCACGAGGCAGGACAAGCACTGTGGCGCGTCTGCAGCCCGGCGCTGTCACCCATCCCCGGATAGGGTTTATACTCGCCAGCTATGCAGACAGATACTCATGCCATGAATACACCCGTAGCCGCCGTCGATAAGGTCTGGCAACAAATCCGCGAAGAAACCGCGGAGGAAGTGCAGCGCGAGCCGGTACTGGCCAGCTTTCTTCACGCAACGATCCTCAATCACGACGCACTGGAAGATGCGCTGAGTTTTCATCTGGCGCAAATGCTCGCCAGCCCGGCCGCCTCTGCCCTGCTCGTCCGAGAGGTCATTGATAAGGCATTCGCAGCCGACACCGACATTCGATGCGCCTTGCGCGCCGACCTCTGCGCAGTACTGGAGCGCGACTCGGCCTGCAGCCGTCTGTCGGTACCCTTCCTGTATTTCAAGGGGTATCACGCCCTGCAATCCTACCGGGTATCGCACTGGCTGTGGCAGCACGGGCGACGCTCGCTCGCGCTGTTCTTTCAGAATCGTATCAGCGGTGAGTTCGGCGTGGATATTCACCCGGCAGCGAAGATGGGACGCGGCGTGATGATGGATCACGCCACGGGCATCGTCATTGGTGAGACCGCCGTGGTCGGCAATAACGTCTCACTGATGCAGTCAGTCACTCTGGGCGGCACCGGCAAAGAACACGGCGATCGCCACCCTAAAGTATCCGATGGCGTGCTGATCAGTGCGGGTGCCAAAATCCTCGGCAATATTCGAATTGGTGAGGGCTCACATATATCAGCGGGCAGCGTAGTGCTGAAAGAAGTGCCTCCCCACAGTCTGGTGGCCGGGGTTCCGGCTAAAGTCATCGGCACCCCGGACTGCGAAGCACCGGCGCTGTCGATGAATCACAGCGCCTGCTGCGACGATTAGCCTTTACACGCAGGACGAAGACCGCTGGCTCGCGCCTGCTGGTAAAGCGGTGCGGCTTTTTTCTGCTGGCGCTGCAGCTCTTTGATGCGGCTCTCGTGCGAAGGGTGAGTCGACATAAATTCCGGCGGCTGACCATCGCTGGCCGCACTCATGTTCTGCCATAACTGGATACTGGCCGAAGGATCAAAACCCGCCTTCGCCATATATTCCAAGCCCACCACGTCCGCTTCAGACTCCTGTGTACGGCCATAGGGCAGCACCAGCCCGTACTGCGCCCCCAGACCCAGCATTGCCATGACCGACGCTTTCTGCGGGCTGTCGCCCATCAGCACAGCCAGTAGCTGGGTGCCGGTTCCCGCAACACTTTGCAGCGACATGCGCTCGGCGCTGTGCTGGGCAATGACGTGCGCTACCTCATGACCAATAACGGTTGCCAGCTGATCTGCATTTGTCGCCACCTTAAAAATACCGGTATGAACACCGATTTTCTTACCTGGCAGGGCAAAGGCGTTAGCACTGTCTTCCTGGAACACAACAACCTCCCAGCTACCACGCCATTCTGCGGGCAACTGCGCGGTGATGGCATCGGCGACACAGGTGACATAGGCATTGGTTTTGCCATTGCTGCTGACGGTCATTTCTTCTTTCATCTGATCGAAGGCCGTCACCCCCATTTGAGACATTTCTCCGTTGGAGAATAGCAACATCTGGCGGCGCCCGGTCGGCGACTGAGCGCAGGCCACCAAGGCAGTGATCAATGTCGCGACCGCGACAACTCGCAAAGTTTTCATGGCATTCTCCCAAATGGCAGCGCGAAACGGCTGCATCTGCTATTTTGCGCCATTATGGCACAGCCCTGACCGGGGCTGACAAGCGAGGAGCCAGCAAGTTGAGCGAAGTCTGCGACTGGTGCGGCAATGACCCCGATTACCGCCGCTACCACGATGAAGAATGGGGTGTTCCCTGCCGGGATGATCGTAAGCTATTCGAATTTTTGATCCTGGAGTCGGCTCAGGCTGGCCTGAACTGGCTAACGATATTGCGCAAACGCGAAGGCTATCGGCGACTGTTTGCCAACTTCGACCCCAAGCACGTCGCCCGTTTTGACGACGAGGATATCGCGCGCCTGATGGCTGACCCTGCCATTATTCGTAACCGCATGAAGATCGAGGCCGCCATTAACAATGCCCGATGCGTTCTCGACGTTCAGCAAGAGTGCGGCAGTCTCGCCGACTACCTGTGGGCATTTGTCGACCACAAGCCAGTCCAGAATCGCTGGTCGACCCTGGACGAGGTTCCCGCCAGCACGCCACTGTCAGACCACATCAGCAAGGCCATGAAAAAGCGCGGTTTCCGCTTCTTTGGCAGCACGATATGCTATGCCTATTTACAGGCCATGGGACTGGTCAACGACCACCTCGTCCGCTGCCCTGCCCACGAGCGCTGTACCAAGCTGGCAGATTTGTGAAAGATTCACAGGCACCAAAGTCCGCCAGCACAGACTAATACCCTATTGCTCCCGAGATTCGGTGGCCACAGGAGACAAACATGAAAATCCATGCCCTATTTCTGTTGAGCACAGCCATGTTACTGGCCGCCTGCAGCAGTACCGATGTACATACCGATTACAACCCCCGCGCCAACTTCGCCAATTATCAGCACTATCAGTGGTCGGCCGACAGCGGTGCTGACAAGACCGTGTCCCCGTTTGTGATTGAGCAGGTAAAGGCCTCACTCAAAACCCAACTGGACAGTGGACTGTACAAGCTAGCCGAGAAGAACCACGATTTTTTGGTGCGCTACTACGTCACCCAAGCCGCCGACACGGTTGACCGCAGCCCCCGACTAGGTATTGGCCTTGGCAGCTTCACCGGCAATTTTGGAATGAGTACGTCGGTCGGTGTGCCGCTGGGTAAAGACAAAATTAACCGCAACGTCCAAATCATGATCGACCTGCTCGACGGCAATACTAAGGCACTGAGCTGGCGGGGCGCGATGGTCATCGAGCTGGATGATCAGGACCCTAAAGTGAATATGGACCGCATTGATCGCGCCGTCGCAGAAATCTGGGCCGAGTTCCCGCCGAAATAACGGGGATGTCAGTCGAGGTCGCGGTCGGGAAACAATGTCGCCAACACCTCGGCCTTCATTCCGCGCAACAAGGTGATATTGCGCTCGGGAATGGCCTCAACATCAGGATGGGTATCCACCGCCCAACTCACACTGCTTTCACGCAGTAAATGAAAAATAGGATAAGGCGAGCGATTACTGAAATTGGCCGGATCGTCCACCTCGCAGCCGTCAAATTGGTAGTCGGGATGGAAACTGGCAATCTGGAACTCTCCTCGCCAGGGACTTTGATCCAGCAACTGCTCCGCTACCCCCAGGACAGCCCAGTACTCATCGAAGTCTGTCAGTTGACTAGGAACCACGAGCAAGGTGGTTTCCAGTGCCTCGACCGGCGTGTCAGCGAGTTTCATCAGCTCCGCATAGAGTTGCTGCAACAGCGGTTCAACCTCAGCATGCTCACTGATGACGATGCGAACCGTACCCTGCTCCCATGGCCGTGCCGCAAAAGGGCAGAGCTGCAGGCCGACCACCACACTGTCCAGCCATGTCTCAACCCGTTCTCGTTCCCGATTCGCCGTCACCGCCACACTCCCACACCATTTCGCGCGCAGTATACGCCCGCTAGAGGCTCCGATATAGCGCAATGCCATGACGCACGCCTCCGCTAGACCAAATTACCATAAGCCAATCAGTGTGCCGCCGGGGTGCGTAGTAAAAGGGCTGCTAAACTCAAATGAGACCTCGCTTGAGTGAGGGTGGCTTTTGCGAGCGTAAGCAAAACAGGAGAGTAGTCTATGAAAAGATATTTCTTTCTGGCGGACAATCTCGACAAGCTGGCCGCTATTGAACACGACTTGCAGGAGAACGGTCTATCACGACCACAGATTCACGTTCTCAGTCACGATGACTGCGGTGTCAGTCGACGGCGCCTTAACGACGTGGAAGCTGTACTGCGCAAAGATGTGGTGTACGCCATGCAACGCGGCGCAATTATTGGGGCAGCGGGCGCAACGCTGGCACTGGCAGCAGCACATTACTCAGGCCTTACCACCGCCGTCGGCTGGGCACCCTTTGTGTTTCTGGCCATTGTTGTTTTGGGCTTTTTTACCTGGGAAGGTGGCCTGCTTGGCATTCAGGAGCCCCATCGGGATTTTCGGCGCTTTGAACAGGCGCTCAACAGCGGCCGTCATCTGCTGGTCATCGACGTGAACAGCCACGAGCAGAACCTGCTCAACCGGGTCACGGCACACTATCCAGAGCTGGAATTTTCCGGCACTGGCGACGGCGCGCCAAACTGGTTCATCGGCCTGCAAAATAAATGGCGAAATTTTGTCGAAGTCATGCCCTGAATCAGGCTTATAGCGGAAATAAAAAACCACGCCTTAGCGTGGTTTTTTTATGGCTAGCGGATCGAGTCAGCGACGATGGTAGGCGGGGGACAGCTCTTTGACCGCTTCAATGAAGGCGCCCGCATGGGCCGGATCCACCTCTGGCGTAATGCCGTGGCCCAAGTTGAAAATATGGCCTTCACCCTCGCCAAACTCCGCCAGAATCGTCGCCACTTCCTCGCGAATACGCTTGGGTGAGGCGCGCAGCATGGCCGGGTCCATATTGCCCTGCAGCGCCACTTTATCACCCACGCGGCGGCGCGCTAAGCCGACATCCGTCGTCCAATCGAGCCCCAGCGCATCAGCCCCGGTATCGGCCATCGCATCCAACCATTGCCCACCGTTTTTGGTGAAAAGAATTGCAGGAACACGGCGACCATCGCGCTCTTTAATCAGACCGTCGACAATCTGCTTCATGTAGCGCAGGCTGAACTCGCGGTAGGCACGATGCCCCAATGCACCACCCCAGGTATCGAAGATCTGTACCGCTTGAGCACCGGCACGAATCTGGTCATTCAGGTAAGCGGTCACGCTCTGAGCCAACTTATCCAGCAATGCATGCATGGTCTCCGGCTCATCGAAAGCCAGTGCCTTACAGCGAGCGTGGTCTTTAGAGCCACCGCCTTCAACCATATAGGTGGCCAGCGTCCAAGGGCTGCCCGAGAAGCCGATCAACGGCACACGCCCGTTCAGAGCCGAGCGAATCGCACGCACCGCATCACAGACGTACGTAAGATCGTTCTCACCGTCAACAACCGGCAGGGCTTCCACATCGGCCATGCTACGCACGGTCTTGCGAAAACGTGGGCCCTCACCGGTTTCAAAGTACAGACCAAGCCCCATGGCATCGGGAATGGTAAGAATGTCAGAAAACAGAATTGCCGCATCCAGGGGGTAGCGTTCCAGCGGCTGAAGCGTCACTTCACAGGCCAGTTCGGTGTTTTTGCACAACGACAGGAAGTCACCGGCTTTGGCGCGGCTGGCACGGTATTCGGGCAGGTAGCGGCCCGCCTGACGCATCATCCACACTGGCGTGTAGTCAACAGGCTGACGCAGCAGGGCTCGCAGAAAAGTATCGTTCTTCAATTCACTCATGGACGCTCAACCTATTGCCAATACAAAAACGCCGGAACCGCCGCCGGCACAGGTCCTGCGGTGGTTCCGGCGTTCAAACACCTTACACTTTCAGGTAATCGAGAATGCCTTCCGCAGCCTGACGACCTTCCCATACCGCAGTCACCACCAAATCTGAGCCGCGTACCATATCACCACCGGCGAAGATTTTGGGATTGCTGGTCTGGAATTTAAACAATTGTTGCTCCGGCGCCTTCACCCCTCCCCAGGATTCGAGCTCGACGTTCTGCTCAGCCAGCCACTCCGGGGGGTTGGGCTGAAAGCCGAAGGCCACTAACACCACATCAGCGGGAATAATTTCCTCGCTGCCGGGAATCGCTTCAGGACGACGACGGCCATTTTCATCGGGCTCGCCCAGTTTGGTGGTAACCACTTTAATACCTTCAACCTTACCACTGCCGATGATGGCCACTGGCTGACGGTTGAACAGGAATTGAACGCCCTCTTCGCGCGCGTTTTGCACTTCGCGACGTGAACCAGGCATGTTTTCCTCGTCGCGGCGGTAAGCGCAAACGACGCTGGATGCCCCCTGACGGATAGACGTACGGTTACAGTCCATGGCGGTATCGCCGCCACCCAGCACCACGACCCGCTTGCCGTTGACACTGATGTAGTCGGTCGCGTCCTGCTCCCAGCCCATGTTGCGGTTAACATTGGAAACAAGGAATGGCAGCGCATCGTAAACGCCATCCAGTTCTTCACCGGGGAAGCCGCCTTTCATGTACTTGTAAGTGCCCATCCCCATGAACACAGCGTCGTACTCGGCCAGCAGATCATCCATGCTCACATCGCTGCCGACATCAGTATTCAGGCGGAATTCAACACCCATCTCTTCCAATACACGGCGACGGCGCTGAACCACCGATTTTTCCAATTTGAACTCGGGAATACCAAAGGTCAGCAGACCGCCAATTTCGGGATAGCGATCGAACACTACCGGCTTCACACCCGCGCGCACCAATACGTCGGCACAACCGATACCGGCAGGTCCGGCACCGATAACGGCCACTTTCTTGTCAGTCCACACCCGCTTCGACATATCCGGGCGCCAGCCCAGTTCCAGCGCGGTGTCGGTGATGTACTTCTCGGTAGACCCGATCGTCACGGCACCAAAGCCATCGTTCAGCGTACAGGCACCTTCACAGAGGCGGTCCTGCGGGCACACGCGGCCACAGACTTCAGGCAGACTGTTGGTCTGGTGGCTCAATTCCGCCGCCTCGAACAGATTGCCTTCACTGACCAGTTTCAGCCAGTTGGGAATAAAGTTGTGAACCGGGCACTTCCACTCACAATAGGGATTGCCACAAGCCAGACAGCGGTGCGCCTGGTTCTGTACTTCCTCTTCTTTGTAGGGCTCATAAATTTCTACAAAGGCTTCGCGGCGCTGAACCATGTCTTTTTTAGACGGGTCCTGACGCCCTACATCGAGGAACTGAAATGTATTCTGCAAACGTTCAGCCATAATCTCTTTACCTCTTCGCTACGCGACTGCTTATTCCGGACGCCGTCTGGTGGTTTCCAGCAGGCGGCTGAGGCTTGCTGCTTTGGGCTTGATCATCCAGAACTTAGCGATGTAGTCGTCGAAATTATCCAGCAGATGCTGCCCCCAGGCACTGCCAGTCTCCGCCACAAACTCCTCAATATTGCCGCGCAGGTGCACGCGGTAGGCCTCCATGGCCTCAGAGGTAATACGACAGATTTCAACCAGTTCGCTGTTGTAGCGATCAACGAAGGTGTTTTCCATATCCAGGACGTAGGCAAAACCGCCAGTCATACCGGCACCGAAGTTCACCCCGGTATTGCCAAGTACGGTGATGTTGCCGCCGGTCATGTATTCACAGCAGTGGTCGCCGGCGCCCTCAATTACCGCGTGAGCACCGGAGTTACGCACCCCGAAACGCTCACCCGCGGTACCGGCAGCAAACAGCTTGCCTCCGGTCGCACCATACAGACAGGTGTTGCCGATAATGGAGGTTTCCTGGCTCTTGAAGGCACTGCCTTTAGGCGGGTAAATCACCAGCTTGCCGCCCGCCATGCCTTTGCCGACGTAGTCGTTGGCATCCCCTTCGAGGTGCATGTGCAAACCACCGGCATTCCAGACGCCAAAGCTCTGTCCGGCTGTTCCCGTCAGGCGCAACACAACCGGCGCAGCTTCCATTTCCAGGTTGCCGTGGCGCTTGGCGATTTCACCCGACAGGCGCGCGCCGATCGAGCGGTCACAGTTGCCGACACGGAAGTGATATTCACCACCGGATTTGGCCTCGATCGCCGGCATAATCGCCGCCACCATTTCTTCGGCTTTTTCACCCTTATCGAAGGGCTCATTCAGACTGACCTGACAAAACTCCGGCTGCCCTTCTGCCGCAGGATCTTTGAACAGAATCGGCGACAGGTCCAACAGACCCTGCTTGTCAGTTTCACCGGCTTTCTGAGCCAACAGGTCGGTACGCCCGATCAACTCTTCAATGCTGCGAACGCCGATTTTCGCCATCCACTCGCGGGTTTCCTCGGCCATGAAACGGAAGAAGTTCATCACCATTTCCACGGTGCCGATGAAGTGGTCATCGCGCAGGCGCTCATCCTGCGTCGCCACCCCGGTGGCGCAGTTATTCAGGTGACAGATACGCAGGTATTTACAGCCCAGAGCGACCATCGGCGTAGTGCCAAACCCAAAACTCTCAGCGCCAAGGATGGCGGCTTTCACGACATCTAGGCCGGTCTTCAGACCACCATCGGTCTGAACGCGCACCTTGCCTCGCAGGCCATTGCCGCGCAGGGTCTGCTGCGCTTCAGAAAGGCCCAGCTCCCAAGGCGAACCCGCATAGCGGATAGAGGTCAGCGGGCTGGCCGCTGTACCACCGTCGTAACCGGAAATAGTAATGAGGTCGGCATAGGCTTTTGCCACACCAGCGGCAATCGTGCCGACACCAGGCTCAGACACCAGTTTGACGGATACCAGTGCGTCAGGGTTGACCTGCTTGAGGTCAAAAATGAGCTGAGCCAGATCTTCGATCGAGTAAATATCGTGATGCGGCGGCGGCGAAATCAGCGTCACGCCTGGAACGGAGTAACGCAGACGCGCAATCAGCGCATTGACTTTACCACCGGGTAGCTGACCACCCTCACCGGGCTTGGCACCCTGTGCGACTTTGATCTGCAGCACCTCTGCATTCACCAGATAATGCGGCGTCACACCAAAGCGTCCGGAAGCGATCTGCTTGATTTTGGAGACGCGCTCAGTACCGTAACGGGCGGGGTCTTCCCCTCCCTCACCGGAGTTCGAACGCGCGCCCAAGCGGTTCATTGCGGTTGCCAGCGCCTCGTGAGCCTCGGGGCTCAGTGCACCCAGCGACATCCCCGCTGAGTCGAAGCGGCTCAGGATGCTCTCGGCAGACTCCACTTCGTCCAGCGGAATCGGCGCAGCCTTATCACTGAAATCCAGCAGATCTCGCAGCGTGGCAACGGGACGCTGATTTACCAGATCGGCATATTTTTTCCACAGCCCGTAGTCGCCGGTTTTGACCGCCTGTTGCAGACTCATCACCACGTCGGGATTAAAGGCGTGGTATTCCTTACCGTGCACATACTTCAGCAGACCGCCCTGATCCAGCGGCTTGCGGGGCAGCCACGCCAAGGTCGCCAAGGCTTCCTGGTCGTTCTGCAGTTGCTCGAAGCTGACACCGGCAATACGGCTGGCGACGCCACTAAAGCAGGTATTGACCACGTCGTCATCCAGGCCGATCGCCTCAAACAGCTGGGCGCCACGGTAGGACGAAATGGAGGAGATCCCCATTTTCGACATGATTTTCAGCAGGCCTTTGTTGATGCCTTTAACGTAGTTGCCCCAGGTGGTTTGCTCGTCACCCAGAATTTCGCCGCAAGCCAGCATATCGCTGAGTACCGCAAAAGACATGTAGGGGTAAACCGCCGTCGCACCGAAGCCAAACAGACAGGCCATCTGATGAGAGTCGCGGGCAGTGCCGCTCTCGATCACCAGGTTGGCACTGCAGCGCAGCCCCTGCTTGATCAGGTGGTGATGCACGGCACCGGTGGCCAGCAGGCTGTGCACCGACAGCAGGCCGGGCTCCAGCTTGCGATCACTGAGGATCAGAATGACCTTGCCACTGCGCACCGCCTCTTCAGCCGCGGTGGCGACATCGGCCACGGCCTGTTTCAGGCTTTTCTGTGAGGGGTCATAGCTGAGATCGATCAGCGCCTTGGGGTAACGCGGAGAGTCTACCCCCATCAGGCGGTCGTATTTATCGGGCGACAGCACCGGGCTGCTCAGAATCAGTCGATCGGCGTGGTCGGCGGTCTGCTCGAACACATTCTGTTCGGCACCCAGCAGGGTTTCCAAGCTCATGACGATCGACTCACGCAGTGGGTCGATCGGCGGATTGGTCACCTGAGCAAATTTCTGCCGGAAGTAGTCATAAAGTGAGCGCTGACTGCGCGACAGCACAGCCATCGGAGTGTCATCACCCATCGAGCCAACAGCTTCGTTACCGCTGTCTGCCAGCGGAGACAGTACCTGCTCGCGCTCTTCAAAGCTGACCTGGAAGTACTTCTGCAGTGCCTTGAGCGGCTCACCTTCAGGCAGCGCCGGGCGGTTGCCCTCACCGAGTTGGTCCTGAAGGCGGTTGGCGTTTTCACGCAACCACTGTTTGTAGGGGTGGGCGGCCTTGAGGCGCTCATCAACGTCTTTGGTGTGTAGAACTTCACCCGTCTCGGTATCGACCACCAGAATCTGCCCGGGACCAACGCGTCCCTTGGCAACTACTTGATCCGGCTGGTAGCCATAGGTACCAATTTCCGATGCCACGGTGATCAGACCATCTTTGGTAATTACCCAGCGAGAGGGACGGAGGCCGTTGCGGTCCAACATACACACCGCATAACGGCCGTCGGTCATAACCAGACCGGCCGGGCCATCCCACGGCTCCATATGCATGGAGTTGTATTCGTAGAACGCCTTCAGATCGGCATCCATATGTTCGATGTTCTGCCACGCTGGCGGCACCAGCATGCGCACGGCTCGGAACAGGTCCATGCCACCGGCAACCAGAAGCTCCAGCATATTGTCCAGGCTGGAAGAGTCGGAGCCAGTGCGGTTAACCAGCGGCGCCAGCTCTTCGACATTCGGGATGCGCGGGCTGCTGAAGTTCTTGGTACGCGCTTCCGCCCAGTTGCGGTTCCCCTCAACCGTATTAATCTCACCGTTGTGCGCCAGCATGCGGAAAGGCTGGGCCAGCGGCCAGCGCGGCATAGTATTGGTGGAGAAGCGCTGGTGGAAAACGCAGATAGCCGTTTCCAGCTCGGGGTTAGCGAGATCCAGGTAAAAATGTGGCAAATCGACGGGCATCACCAACCCTTTGTACGACACCACATCTGCCGACAGGCTACAAATGTAGAACTCGCTGTCATCCGCCAGCGCAATTTCCACCTGACGGCGCACCACAAAGAGCTTTGTGGTCAATTCTTGTGCAGACAGACCTTCAACGTTGATAAAGAGCTGCTCAATGCGCGGCAGACTGGCCAGAGCGATTTCCCCGCAAACCGAGGCATCGACCGGTACCTCACGCCAACCCGCCAGTTGCAGGCCGTTGTCGGCAAGCACGCCCGCCACCGCTTCACGTGCGCTGGTGGCTTTTGCCTCATCCTGGCTCAGAAAAATCTGACCGATACCGTACAGCTCACTGAGCTCGCCACCGAAAGCGTCTTTCGCCACCTTGCGCAGAAACGCATCCGGCTTTTTCAGCAATAAACCGCAGCCATCACCTGTTTTTCCGTCTGCCGCGATCCCCCCGCGGTGAGTCATGCAGGTCAGCGATTCGATGGCGGTCGCCAACAGTTCGTGACTCGCTTTGCCCTGCATATGGGCAATCAGTCCAAAACCGCAGTTGTCGCGCACATCTTCAGGTCTGTACAGGCCTGTACTCATAAAACGACTCTCACAAAAAATACAAGAAAAACAAGCAGATAGCCGAAATGACTGTTCGGGACGCTGTTCCGTACCCGAAAAAAGGAGGGACATTCTACACGTATGCGGCAAACCCGACAAACGCCGGGCAGTTTCCGCTCAAACTTTAAGCAATTTATGCGGTGATGCCGGCAGAAATCAGTACCTTAGAGATCTGCTCAACTGACGCCTGGTCACTGACGACCGCCTGCCCAAGCCCCTCCAGCAACACTAGGCGCAACCGCCCATCGATCACTTTTTTGTCCCGCCCCATCAGTTGCAGGAATTGGTCCACATTCATGCTTGGCGGCGGCACAAGAGGCAGGCCGGCGCGCTGCATCAGCACATCTGCTCGTTTCCAGATGCTTTCATCCAACCACCCCAGCTCGACCGACAGCGCCAGCGCCAGGGACATACCGGCTGCTACCGCCTCACCATGCAACCAACTGCCGTAGCCCTCAGCGGTTTCAATGGCATGCCCAAAGGTGTGCCCCAAGTTAAGGATAGCGCGACGCCCACCCTCTCTCTCGTCCTCAGCAACCACTTTCGCCTTGTTGACGCAGGAACGATACACAGCCTCCGCCAGAACATCGCCGTCACGCGCCATCAGCGCATCGACGTTATTTTCCAACCATTCAAAAAACGGCGCATCGCAAATCAGTCCGTATTTGATGACTTCTGCGACGCCTGCCGCATACTCTCGGCGCGGCAGAGTATCCAGCAAGCTCAGGTCCGCCAGAACACAGGCCGGCTGATGAAACGCACCGATCATATTTTTCCCGAGCGGGTGGTTTACGCCAGTTTTACCGCCAACGGATGAATCCACCATTGCCAGCAACGTGGTGGGCAACTGAACAAACGCTACGCCGCGCTGGTAGCAGGCCGCCGCAAAGCCACACATATCACCCACAACACCGCCACCCAAGGCAATCAGAGTGGTGCTGCGGTTATGATTCTTCTCCAGCAGGGTGTCGAACACCCGTGAAGCGACCTCCAAGGTCTTGTGAGATTCACCATCAGGCAAGATCACCTCGGCAAGCTGCTTATCGCCTAGTCCGGCCCTAACCCGATCGAGGTACAGCGGTGCAACGCGATCATTGCTGACAATACAAGCCTGGTGCCCTCGCACAAAGGATTGCCATGCGGGGGCACTCGCGCCAAGAAGATCGCGACCAATAAAAATCGGGTAGCTGCGCTCACCCAGGCTGACCTGGAGCTCTTTCATGATGTGTGTCCGACGTGAGTACTTGGGAAGTAGGGCCGAGCGGCCCAGTATAACAGTTACGCAGTCAGACCGTCGCTGCGTAACTGGCTGACCAAATCCTGCACCACAGATTTGGGGCTGCGGTGGTCCGTCGCAATACGATAGTCCGCCAGCTCGAGATAAAGAGGCTCTCGCTCAGCCATGAGGCGGCGCAGCGTCTCTTCGGGATTGCCTTGTTGCAAGAGCGGACGCTTGCGATCTTTCGCTGTGCGGCGGATTTGCTCCTCAACGGAAGTGCACAGGTAGACAACCCGACCTTTCTCCGCCATCAGCCTGCGGTTTTCATCGCGCAACACTGCGCCACCACCAGTAGATACAACCGCGCCACCCACTTCACTCAGTGACTGCAACATCAAGGCTTCGCGATCCCGGAAGCCTTGCTCCCCTTCCATATCAAATATCCAGGGGATATCAACACCACTGCGCTCTTCGATCTCGCGATCGACATCGTGAAATTCAAGGCGGAGAGTATCTGCAAGCAGGCGGCCGATGGTGCTTTTTCCCGCGCCCATCGGCCCGACCAGATAAATTAAATCGTTGTTTCGCATTGCCCCATCAATCTATCAGGCTGTCCGCAAGAATGCGTGGGGTGATAAAAATCAATGTTTCCTGCTTCTCGCGCGTCACATTGGTGCTCTTGAACAGGTGCCCAATAAAAGGAATATCGCCCAGCAGCGGCACCTTACTCTCGCTTTCAATGTCCACCTGATCGTACACACCACCCAGCACCACGGTTTCGCCATTGCTGACAAGCACACGTGTTTGTAGCTCAGTGGTATCAATGGTCGGCACCTGCCCACCAAGCCCGGTAGCAATAACCAGCTCACCAACTGTATCTTGATTAATAATCAAGTCCATAATGATGCGGTCATCGGGTGTGATAATCGGCGTCACATCCAGCTTCAGCACCGCTTCCTTGAAGGAAATGGTAGTTTTACCGTTGGCAGAACTCTCGGGGTAAGGGATTTCTGTACCCGACTTGATAATCGCCGGCTCTTTGTCACCAGTCACGACCCGGGGCTGCGACACAATCTCTCCGCGCCCTTTCGACTCCAACGCAGAGAGTTCAAGGTTCAGCAACACATCAGAGCCAATATAACCGAGCGCAAAACTGCCGGCTGCGCCACTAACCCCCAAATCAGTCACCAAGCCCGGCACCGCCGTATAGGTACTGGAGCCGGCAGCCAACGCACTCAGGTAATTCGACTGCGTGGCCTGATCGCTCTCAAGGTCACCATTGACCGAAAATATCTCGTTACCATTCTGCTTGACGTAAGCTCCACCCCAGCGCACACCCAACTGGCGATCAAAATCAGAAGAGGCCCGCACAATTCGCGCTTCTATTTGCACCTGACGCACCGGCACATCAATCAGCGCAACGAGCCGCCGGAACTCCTCCAGACGCTCAGCCGTCTCGGTAATCAGAAGGGAATTGGTGCGCTCATCAACAATGACACTGCCGCGCGGAGAAAGAATACTCTTGGTTGCGCCCTGCCCGTCACTACCGCTACTGCCCTTAGGCTTGAACAATTTGAACAATTCAGAAGCATCGGCATAGCGGATACGAATATATTCACTCTGCAGCGGAGCCAGCTCTTCAACCTGCTTCTGAGCCTCAATCTGCTGACGCTCCCGCTCTGCAATCTCCGCGGCTGGCGCCACCATCAACACATTGCCAACCTGACGCTTATCCAAGCCCTTGGTCTTGAGCACTAGATCAAGCGCCTGATCCCAGGGTACGTTCTGCAATCGCAGCGTGATATTGCCCTTCACGGTATCACTGGCCACCAAGTTCAGCTCAGTAAAATCCGCGATCAATTGCAATACCGAGCGCACCTCAATGTCCTGAAAGTTCAGCGAGAGCTTTTCGCCGACATAGGTAAACTCCTTGCGGCGCTCCTCGACCTCTTCTCGAGTGAGAGGCTTGACGCTGACTACATACTCAGTATCCGTCTGGTAAGCCAGATAATCATATTCACCGCTGGCCTCCAGCGAAAGTTTTGCGCCGCTTTCACCCATACGCGCATTGATCATTTTCACCGGGGTTGCAAAATCCGCCACATCAAACTTGCGCTGAAGGCTTTTGGGCAGCGCAACATCGGCAAAATCGATTTTGATGCGCGGCCCCTCAACAAACACATTGATATCAGCCTTATCGTCAGCCAGCTTGATCAGCAGGCGCCCCTCCCCCTTGTCACCGCGACGGAAATCCAAGTCTGTAATTCGGTTGCCCGTCGGCACAGCCTTGTTGTCGGCCATTGACAGGACAGGGTTGTTGTATTTCTCTTTTAGGTAGGCCTTACTGCCACCACCGCCAACCGCAACAACGAGCTCGTTGCCCTCGATGCGGGTTTCATAGCTCGCCAAGCGCACGAGATTCAGCACCACCCGGGTGCGCCCCTGCCCTTCCACTACTATCGCGCTACTCGCATTATCGTAGGATAGCGGAAACTTTTTCTGACTGAGCTTGTTTTCAACCCCGACCAAGTCCAGCGCGATACGCGCCGGTTTTTCAATACTGTACCCTTTGACGTCCGGCGGCACCCCCTCAAACTGGAGCCTCGCTTCAAAACGACCACCCTCGAGAGCGTTGAATTCCACATTGGTCAGGGTGCTGGCCCGAGCCGCCAAAGAGAGAAGCAGCGATCCGGCTAACAGCAGGCTGCGCGTCAACACTGCTCTGCAGTGACGGCGCCAGGCCGCCAGAAGGGGCTTACGCATGGGGGTATTCATTTATCTCTCCGCCTCTCAAATTCTTACTTGCCGCTGCTCAGCTCCAGCGAGCGGGGGCGCTCAACCCAACCCTCTCCACCCGTGGAAACAATCTCGACAACCGACACATGGTTGTCGCCAACGTCAATAATTTTGCCGTGATTCCGGCCTATGTAATTGCGCTCCCGCACACGATGGACAGCTCCGTCCGGCGCTTTAATCAACGCCCAAAGCACATTGTTCAGTTTCACCGTTCCCACCATCTTCAGAGAATCGATGGAGAATGACTCCAGATACTCCCTCTCCCTGTTCATATCGGGCTTCACTGAAGATGACGCCTCCAACCTGGCTATCTCCTGGACGTCAACAGGCTTGGTAAACGGACTGCGCAGCCCTGAAGCCGTATACGTGAAGGCCCGGTAAGCCTTGAGCGCGGGAATCGGCGCAATTGTTCCGCTCGGCGACGAACGCTTCTCAGCAATGAACGCATCGAGGTCAGCGTAGCGGCCACTACCACTACAAGCTACCGCAGCCAAACAGAGAAGGGGCAGCAAAACACGCTTCATCAGGAACCTCCCTCTACTTCTTTGTAGCGGTAGGTTTTGGCTGTAATAGACATCTGCTGGCTAGCCAGGTCTTTGCTGCTTTTAATTTTGTAATCGTGCAACGTCACAATTCGCGGCAGGCTCGCAATGCCACTCACAAACGCCGCCAAGTCGTGGTAAGTCCCCTCGACCTCAATGGCGATGGGCAATTCAATATAGAACTCCTGAGCGCGCTCAGGCTGCAATTTGATGCTGGAAATTTCCAAACCGTTGTCGATAGCCTTTTCCGTCATATCTTCCAACAGTCCCGGCACCTCGGTGTCTGCAGGCAGTTGTCCCAGCAGAATACCGAAACTCTCCTCCATTTCCGCCATTTGCTTCTTGAGCGGCTCTAACTTTGCGGCCTTAAACGCTTTTTTCTCAAATTCACTTTTAAGCTGAATCTCTTTGACCTCGGCAGCCGCCAACTCCTTCCGCAAGTCGGCAATCACGTAGAAATAGCCCACCGCCAGCACCACTGCAAAGGCAATTGCCCACAACGCCGCACGAACCAGCACCGGCCAGGCGCCGATATTGCCCTCGTTGAGGTCGTTAAAATCAAACTGTTTGACTTCGTCCAGCCACTCTTGCCAAGCCACAGCCATCTCCTACTTTTCGCTCTCGGGCGACGGTGCGCTGATGCGGAAGCTCAGCTTAAAGTTACTGGCTTGCTCGCCGTATTGCTCTGCGGCTTTGACAGCCGTCAGGTTCGGCTCAGAAAACCAATCCGAGGCGTCCAGCTTTCGCATCAGGCTAGATACCCGGTTGTTCGACTCAGCGATACCTTCCACATCAATCCTGTCACCAGAGCGAACCACTGATGTAAAGAACAAGCCATCCGGCAAAGTACGCACCATCTCATCGAAAACACGCACAATCAGCGGGCGAGTCCCCTGAAGGCTCTGAATAATATTCATGCGATCCAGTAGTTGTTGACGGCGGGTCTCCAGGTCCTGAATCTCGGCAACCTCTTTATTGATCGTGCGGATATGCCCCTGAAGATAATGATTTCGCCCTTCCTGATTACTGATCGCACCGTTCACGATACTCATTGCCAACATGACCATGAGCACCGCCAGCACAACAACGCCGCCGAGCACAACGAGAAACTGTTTCTGAATCTGCTGACGCCGGGCTTCACGCCAGGGGAGGAGGTTGATATTGGCCATCAGTCAAAACTCCTCAGCGCAAGACCACAGGCAATCAGCATGGCAGGTGCATCATTGCTTAAACGCATGGCATCCACCCCGGAGGCAATTGCCATATTCGCGAAGGGGTTGGCGACGACAGTATTCACACTCAAGCGCTCTTCCACCAACTCCGCCAAGCCCTGCATAGCGGCCACACCGCCAGCCAGGAGGATCATATCCACCTCACTGTACTGGCTGGCCGAGAAGAAAAATTGGAGCGAGCGAGACACTTGCTGAATGACCGCCTCTTTGAACGGAGCTAAAACTTCGCTGTCATAGTCATCGGATAGCCCCCCTTGCTTCTTGGCAAGGCCCGCTTCTTCAGCGCTTAAACCGTAACGCCGCTGAATCTCTTCGGTCAGCTGCCGACCACCGAATAACTGATCTCGCGTATACACGGTCTCATTATTCACAATCACGCTGAGCGACGTCATGCTGGCCCCAATATCGACGATGGCCACCACCGTATTCTCGTCGCAACCCAACTGCCCGGCCATTAACTCAAAACTGCGCTCTACCGCATAGGCCTCGACATCCATGACCTTAGGCTCAAGGCCGCCGATTTCCAGAGCTTCCACCCGACTATCGACGTTATCCCGGCGACAGGCCACCAACATGACCTCTGCCTGATCGGAGGAGTCCTCTGCAACGCCCATGACCTCGAAGTCCAAGGCGACTTCATCAAGGGGGTAGGGAATGTATTGGTCTGCCTCGAGAGAGATCTGCGTCTCCATGGCGTTGTCATTCATGTCCGCCGGCATACGCAGTATTTTCGTGATAACCGCAGACCCCGGCACTGCCGCAGCCGCCTTATTCACCTTGCTGCGGGAGCGGGCATGCACCGCCTTGATCGTCTCGCCGACGGCCTCGACCTCTACCAGGTTCTTTTCCACGACGGATTGCGGCGGCAAAGACATCACCGCATAGCTTTCCACGCGAAACTTGTCGCCACTGCGACTCAGCTCGAGCACTTTCACAGCACTTGAACTGATATCGACGCCTAGCAGGCTGCGGGATTTTGGACCACCAAACAAGCCATCTAGCACTATTATTTTCCTATTTACATCGTGGACTTAGCGCGAGTTTTTACATGGAAGATTAAATACCAGTGTATACCATTGCGCAAATAGTTATGAAAAAAATACCCCGATAATTTCACAGATTTCGGTATCCTAGTCGCGCATTCGTAACGCTATTTGGCATAACTGGGAAATTATGGCTCGCACACTCTCTCTTTTCAGGTTTTTCGGACTGCTGGCACTCATCGCCGCCAGCGGCGCCGTCATGGTATTTTGCGCGGCCTTCCTGTACATCGCCCCTCGCCTTCCCGAAGTCGAACAATTGCGCGACGTCCAACTCCAGACGCCGTTGCGCATCTACAGCCGCGACGGCAAGCTGATCGGCGAATTCGGCGAAAAACGCCGCTCCCCCATCAGCATAGTCGAAGTACCACAAACCTTTATCGACGCCTTCCTGGCTGCTGAAGATGACCGTTTTTACCAACACCGAGGCGTTGACGTAACCGGCCTGCTTCGCGCTGCCTCCCAACTGGTGACCACCGGAAGCATCCAAAGCGGCGGCTCCACCATCACCATGCAGGTTGCCAAGAATTATTTCCTAAGTCAGGAGCGTACGTTTACCCGTAAATTTACGGAGATCTTTCTCGCTATTGAGATAGAGCGCCAACTCAGCAAGGGCGATATCCTTGAGCTGTACCTGAATAAAATCTTCCTTGGCAACCACTCCTACGGTATCGAGGCCGCGGCTCAGACCTACTATGGCAAGTCGATCAAAGAGTTAAACCTGGCCCAGATGGCAATGATTGCCGGACTGCCCAAGGCTCCCTCAGCCTATAATCCCATTGCCAACCCTGAACGCGCCCATATCCGCCGAGACTGGATTTTGCGCCGCATGCACACCCTCGACTACATTGACGACGTGGACTATCAGGTTGCCATTAGCCAGCCGCTTACCGCTCGCCAGCACGGCACCCAGCTGGATCTCAACGCCGCGTACGTTGCGGAAATGGTCCGCACCGAAATGCTTCGCCGCTATGGACGGGATGCCTACGAGGCAGGCTTTAGCGTGATCACCACCGTCGATAGCCGCCTGCAATCCGCCGCCAAAACGGCCGTGCTCAATGGTGTTGTGGAGTACGACCAGCGCCACGGCTACCGCGGCCCCGAACAGCAGTGGAAAATCCCCACCCAGCTCGACGATGTCGCCAAAGAAAGCTTGCGCAAAAAACTGCAGGATGTCGGCAGTGTCGGCCCCTGGCACCCGGCACTGGTGTTGAGCATTGAGGACAAGCGCGCCGTCGTCATGCTCGCCACCGGCGACCAAACCACACTGGAGTGGGAGCAGGGCTTTGCAGGCACCGTGCGCTACATCAATGAAGATCGCCACACCTACGAAGCAGAAACTGTTGGCGAACTGATCGCAGCGGGAGACCTTATTCGCCTGCGCATGGGTGAGTCACCCCGCCGCTGGCAGTTCTCTCAAATCCCCGACATTCAGGGCGCACTGGTCTCGCTGGATGCCGACTCGGGTGCCATTCTCAGCTTAGTCGGCGGCTACAGCTACCAGCGCAGCTCCTTCAACCGCGTCACCCAAGCCGCCCGCCAGCCCGGATCGGCATTCAAGCCCTTCATCTATACCGCCGCCCTCGACAAGGGCTTCACAGCGGCCAGCATCATCAATGACGCGCCGATCGTCTTCGACGACGCCTCACTAGGCGGAACCTGGCGCCCCAGTAACTCCAATGGTCAGTTCAACGGCCCGATGCGATTGCGCAAAGCGCTGTACCTGTCTCGCAACTTGGTATCCATCCGCCTGCTTCGCGAGATGGGCATCAACTACGCCATCGACTACGTTTCGCGCTTCGGCTTCGACAGCAGCAAACTCCCCCGCGACCTGTCGCTCGCACTGGGCAGCCACTCGCTAACACCGCTGGATGTGGTCACCGGTTACGCCGTGTTCGCCAATGGCGGTTACAAAGTTTCACCCTACCTGATCGAGCAGATTATCGACCGGGACGGCAACACGCTCTACCGCGCAGACCCCGTTATCGTTTGCCATGAATGCAACGAAGAAGACCTCGCAATGAGCGCCTTTGACGAAGCCGAATCCCTGGATGATCTCGACATCGACGATCTTACTGCCCCCGCCCGCAAAGCGGAGCGCGTAGTCGACGAAGAAGTGACCTTTCTGATCGACAGTATTTTGAAAGATGTGATAACACGCGGCACCGGGGTGAAAGCCCGCAAGCTGGGCCGCAGCGACGCGGCGGGCAAAACCGGCACCACCAACGGCCCCACCGACGCCTGGTTTTCCGGCTACAGCAGCGGCGTAGTGACCTCAGCCTGGGTGGGTTTCGACCAGAACCAAAAACTGGGCCGCAGCGAATACGGCGGCTCGGTCGCCCTGCCGATCTGGGTGGATTATATGAGCGCGGCATTAAAAGACCGCGCAGAGCGCCACCTGAAGCAGCCCGACGGCATTATCTCGGTCCGCATCGACCCAGAGACTGGCAAGCTGGCCGCGCCGGGGCAGAGCGACGCCATTTTTGAATACTTCCGCATCGATCGCGCGCCCAGTGAAGTCAGTAATGGCGGCAGCACCATCGGCCCCTATGACAGTGCCGATGGGGACGTTATCGAACTGTTCTGACAGATCGACGCTAAATATCGAGGCGCCCTACAGCGCCTCAATGGCTTCAGCCAAGGTGCTCACGGCAATCACGCTCATCCCCATATCACTGCGGGGCGCATTGCCCTTGGGCACAATCGCCCGGGTAAAACCGTGCTTCCGGGCCTCCTGCAGGCGCTCCTGACCACTCGGCACCGGGCGAATCTCGCCCGACAGCCCCACTTCGCCAAACACCACCAGATCATCCGGCAGTGGCCGGTCACGAAAGCTCGACACAATGGCAAACAGCAGCGCCAGATCGGCACCAGTTTCCAGCACTTTCACGCCACCGACCACGTTCACGAACACATCCTGATCACCGAGCTGCAAGCCGCCGTGGCGATGCAACACCGCCAGCAGCATGGCCAGCCGGTTCTGCTCCATACCCACCGCGACGCGACGCGGATTACCGTAATTACTCTCGTCCACCAGCGCCTGAATTTCCACCAGCAGCGGACGCGTGCCCTCCCAGACCACCATCACCACACTGCCCGACGCCTGCACATCACTGCGGTTAAGAAAAATCGCCGAGGGATTACGGACTTCCTTCAAGCCCTGCTCTGTCATCGCGAAGACACCCAGCTCATTCACCGCGCCAAAGCGGTTTTTATGGCCGCGCAGAGTCCGATAACGGCTGTCACTGCCGCCTTCAAACATGATTGAACAGTCGATGATATGTTCCAGCACCTTGGGCCCGGCAAGTGCGCCGTCCTTGGTCACATGCCCCACCATAATCAGCACGGTATTGCTCTGTTTGGCAAAGCGGGTCAACGCCGCGGCGCATTCGCGCACCTGCGAGACGCTGCCTGGAGCCGAACTGACTTGCTCGCTGTGCAGGACCTGAATCGAATCCACAACCATCAGCGCGGGTTGGTAACGGGCCGCCTGAGCCAGAATCGCCTCAAGACTGGTCTCCGAATACAGCTGCAGATCATCCGCTTGCAGCCCGAGACGCCTCGCTCGCATCGCCACCTGTTGCAGCGACTCCTCACCCGTCACATACAGGCAACGCCGATCGGCAGCTAACTGGCAGAGGACCTGAAGCAGCAAGGTACTTTTCCCCGCCCCCGGATGCCCGCCCAGCAGCACCGCCGAGCCCGGGACGTAGCCACCACCCAGCACCCGGTCCAGCTCGGCAAAGCCGCTGGCAATTCGGGGTAGATCTTCGATTTGCACCGACGCCAGCGCCTGCAACTCTCCCACAGCCCCGGCATAGCCCTGTTTGCGAGCGGCTCCCGACCCACTGCTTGGCGACGCCCCCAGCCGAACTTCTACCAAGGTATTCCATGCGCCACAATCCTGGCACTGGCCCTGCCACTTGCTATGGTCGGAACCACAGTCGTTGCAAACATAGGCGATTTTACTTTTTGCCATACGGCCTCACTCCACTGCGCTGCTGACAGACCGGGCGGCAAGCCCGTACAATGCTCTGCCAAGCGAGGATTCTGTTTAATGTCGGCGCCACTGCTCGAAAGACCGCTACTTGTCTCCCCCACCCTGGCCGCAACCATTGGGCTGGAGTGCGCGCTGCTGTATCAACTGCTGATCGAATGGCAACCCCTGCTTGAAGCCCGCCCCCGCCAGGGGCAAGACTGGTATCTGCTTGACCGAGAGCGCCTACAGGCACAGCTGCCTTTCTGGCAGCCCAGAGACATCGACCGGATATTCCAGCAGCTCCATGATCAGGGGCTCATTATTATCGGCAGCGCCCTGATCAGCAACGCCCGCAATCTGCGATTGGCCTTTCCAGGACGCGAAGCCGCGCCGTCAACATCTGCACAACAAGCCCCGGCATCGCCTCCGGCAACAGCACCATCGCGCGCCAGCAGCCCCGTTCCCGGCAAACAATGTATCAGCGCCGACTGGCAGCCCGACCCGGCCGCACTGGAATATTTGCAGCGCTTCAGCCGCATTCCTTCGACCTTTATTGACGCCTGCCTGCCGGAGTTTATTGCCCACTACCGCGAGAGCGGCGAGGCACGAAGTTCCTGGAGCAGCACCTTCAGCCAGTTTGTCAGCCGTCGCTGGAAAAAACAGCAGTATCAGGAAATTGAACAGGCCCGGGAGCAGGTACTCGACAACGACTGGCGACCCAGCCAGGACGCCTGGGAAATTCTGCTGCGCGACGGTATCAGCCAGCACTTTATTGAAGACGCCCTGCCGGAATTCATTCTCTATTGGCGGGAACGCGGCACCGCTGATAGCAACTGGAACTCGCGTTTTTTGCAGCATATTCGCCTGCAGTGGGCGCGCTACACCAATGCGGTCAGCCACGAGCAGGCCTTTGTGCCGATCAGCTCGCAATGGCAACCCAGTCCCGAGGTGTTTGAAATTCTGCAAATGGCCAAGATCGACACCGATTTTGCCCGCCGCCAAATTCCCGAATTTATTCTCTACTGGCGCGACAGCGGCCAGCCGCAGCGCTCCTGGAATACAAAATTCCTGCAGCATGTAAAATACCGCTGGGCACACAGTCACCAACTGGACAAACACGATGCGCGACAGCAACAAGCTCCTGGAGCAGGCCAAGCAGCAACTGGCTTCATCGCCAAACACACCGACCGCAGCTGGGCAGACGGGCTCTGAGCAACGCCCCATGCCTGACAAAGATGCCGTCATTGACGCCATTAACCGCATGTTCGCGGAGTTTGAGCTGGTCTACCACAACCAGTACAACAAGGCCTTCGCCACCGCAGAAAAGCTGTCCTACGCCAAAAAACTGTGGTTCAGCAACCTCTGCCATATTCCGCCAGAACAGATTACCGCCGCCTGTCACCGCGCCATTCGCGAGTCCGAATTCCTGCCAACGATCAAGGGCATTCTGAAATACTGCGAACCCGACGATACCGCGCTTGGCCTGCCCGACGCCCACAGTGCCTACGTGGAAGCTTGCCGCGCAGCCTCACCCAAGAATGGACAGCACTGGTCGCACCCGGCGGTCTATCACGCGGGCAAGCAGAGCGACTGGTATTTCCTGGCCAACAACACCGAACAGCAGGCCTTCCCCATTTTTCGCCGCCACTACCTCGCCCTGTGCGAGCGGGTGCGCGAAGGCGAAGCGTTGGCCCCGCCGCAGCCCGAAGCCCTTCCCAAGCCCGACCCCAAGCCACTGCCCGCCGAAGAGCAACGCCGCCGTATGCGGGAGCTGCGCAGCAAACTGGATATCTGATACACAGCCGTGCAGCGGGCGGCAACAGCGGATACAATAGCGCAGCCCCGAACAAACAACCCCAATTCAGCCCCGTGGAACGCACTATGGCAGACAATAAAACCACCCATTTCGGCTTCAAAACCGTCGACCAGAAAGACAAAGTCAAAATGGTTGCCGGCGTATTCCACTCCGTCGCGGGCAAATACGACCTGATGAACGACCTGATGTCGGGCGGCATCCACCGTTTGTGGAAACGCTTCACCATCGAACTGTCAGGCGTGCGCAGCGGCAATGCCGTCCTCGACATCGCCGGCGGCACCGGCGACCTCGCCGCCAAATTCAGCCGCATTGTCGGCCCCGAAGGCAAGGTTGTACTGGCCGACATTAACGATTCCATGCTGCAAGTGGGCCGCGAGAAGCTGACCAACCAGGGCATCGTCGGCAACATCGAGTACGTGCAGGCCAACGCCGAGTGCCTGCCCTTCCCTGACAACAGCTTTGACTGCATCACCATCGCCTTCGGGCTGCGCAACGTCACCGACAAAGACGCCGCGCTGCGCTCCATGCTAAGAGTGCTCAAGCCCGGCGGCCGACTGCTGGTACTGGAGTTCTCCAAACCCAAAAGCGAATTGCTGAGTAAGGTCTATGATCGCTACTCCTTCGACGTGCTGCCCCGTATGGGGCAACTGATCACCAACGATGCCGAGAGCTACCGCTACCTCGCCGAGAGTATTCGCATGCACCCCGATCAGGACACGCTCAAAGGCATGATGGAAGAAGCCGGCTTCACTGAGGTTCGCTACCACAACATGACGGGCGGCATCGTGGCCGTGCACCGGGGCGTGAAGCCGTGATTCCCCCCATGCTCAGCAGCGCCGCGTTAGCCGGGCTGGAGGACAGTGTGAACCGTGCGCTGCGCCTCGACCCGCGCAGCGCCGCACGCCTGCTTGAGCTGGATGGTGAGTGCTTCGCCCTGCACTTGCAGGAACCCGATTTGAACCTTGGGCTAAGCGTCGCGGGCGACCGCCTGCGTCTGATGCTGACCCCACCGGAAAACCCCAGCACCGCCCTGCGTGGCCGGTGGAGCGAATTCGCCGCCGTCGCTACCGCCAGCGACCCTGCCGCCGCGCTAATCAATGGCGATATTCAGGTCAGCGGCGATACCGCGCCGTTGCTGGCGCTGCGAAAATTGCTATCAGAACTTGAGCTGGACTGGGAGCAACCGCTGGCTGACGCCTTCGGCGATGTGGCGGCCCATCAGATAGGACGCGGCCTGCGCGCCGGTCAGAAATGGCTGCAAAACACTGGCCGCAATCTGCGCCGCCAGCTCGGCGATTTTTTGCTCGAAGAAAGCCGCTTGTTGCCCCACCCCATACAGGCGGAAGCCTTTTACCGCGATATCGATGAGCTCAACGCCCGCAGCGAACGCCTGGAAGCCCGTATCCGGCGCCTGCGACAGAAGTGCCAGCGGCCGCAATAAACAAGGATCACACTATGGGCCTGCGACGGCTGCTCGCCATTCTGATGATTATCTGCCGCTATCGCCTGGATCAGCTCATACCGATCGAGCAGCTACCTTGGCGGGCGCGCCTGCTGGCCAGGCTGGGGCCTTGGCGCCTGTTCCCCACACCCTCGCTCAGCCGGGGGGAGCGGCTGCGGCTGGCGCTGGAATCCCTTGGCCCAATCTTCATCAAGTTTGGTCAGCTGCTGTCTACTCGCCGCGACCTGCTGCCCCCCGATATCGCAGACGAACTGGCCCATTTGCAGGACCGCGTCCCCCCATTCCCCAGCACCGTGGCCGTCGGCGTCATCGAAAAGGCACTGGGGCAAGGTGTCGACGAGCTGTTCGATAACTTCCAGCGCGAGGCCCTGGCTTCCGCCTCGATTGCTCAGGTCCACTGCGCCACGCTGAAAACCGGGCAAGACGTGGTCGTCAAGGTGGTTCGCCCGGGCATTGAGCGCACCATCGGCGAAGACGTCCGGCTGATGCAGAGCATCGCACGTCTGGTGAAGCGCCACCTGCCTGATGGCCGACGCCTCCGCCCCGAAGAAGTGGTAGAAGACTACCGTCACACCATCTACGACGAGCTTGACCTGCAACGCGAAGGCGCCAATACCTCGCAACTGCGCCGTAACTTTGCCAACTCAGATATCCTCTACGTTCCCGAGGTGCACTGGGACTATACGCGCCGCAATGTACTGGTGATTGAGCGCATTCATGGCATCCCCGTCACCGACGTCGAAACCCTGAAAGCTCAGGGCACCGACATGAAAAAGCTCGCTGAACGCGGGGTGGAAATCTTCTTCACCCAGGTATTCCGCGACAGCTTTTTCCACGCCGACATGCACCCGGGGAATATTTTTGTGGCCGAGGGGCGGCCCAATTCGCCCCAGTACATCGCTATCGACTGCGCCATCATCGGCAGCCTCAGCGATTTCGACCAGTACTATCTGGCCCGCAACCTGCTCGCCATCTTTCAGCGTAACTACCGCGAGGTGGCAGAGTTGCACGTTGAATGCGGCTGGGTGCCCCCCACCACCAAAGTGCACGAATTTGAAGCCGCCATTCGCAGTGTCAGCGAACCGATTTTTGAGAAGCCTCTGGCCGACATCTCCTTTGGGCAATTGCTGATTTACCTGTTCCAGACCGCGCGCCGCTTTGACATGGAAGTACAGCCATCGCTGGTACTGCTGCAGAAGACCCTGCTGAATATTGAAGGACTGGGGCGCCAGCTCTATCCGCAACTCGACCTGTGGTCGACTGCCATGCCCTTTCTGGAGCGCTGGATACGTGATCGCTATTCGCCCCAGACCATGCTCAAGCGCGTCAGCCATCGACTTCCAGGCTGGCTGGAACAACTGCCGCAACTTCCGGAAACGCTGCTGGAGCGTCCTTCTCCCCATAGCAGCGAAAACGAATTACTGCGCCTGCAGTTGCAGCAGGTCGAGCAGGAGAGCCAGCAACGGCAACGCCGCCATCGCAACCTGGGCTTGGGCTTATTCGCCATCGGCGCCGCCTATGTCGCCGCCAGCCCGGCGGCCCAACAAAGCCTCACTCAACTGCCCGCCGGCAGTATCGCTCTCGCTGTCGTCGCATTGTATTTTTTTATTCGCGCCCGCTGAGGTAAAGTAAGCACCCCTCAACGCTAAGGGATAGAATCATGACCTCGCCCGCAGACGTGCAGTGGCTGGACGAAGTAAAGTGGAATAACGACGGCTTGGTGGCCGCCATTGCGCAGGATGTGCACAGCGGCCGCGTATTGATGATGGCCTGGATGAACCCGGAATCCCTGCAGCTGAGCGTTGCCGAGGGCCGTGCCGTCTACTGGTCTCGCTCTCGCCAGGCTCTGTGGCGCAAAGGCGAGAGTTCCGGCCATGTGCAGACCCTGCATGACATTGCACTGGACTGCGATGGCGACGCGCTGCTGCTGCAGGTCGAGCAGATCGGCGACATCGCCTGCCACACCGGGCGCCAAAGCTGTTTTTATCGCGGCCTGCAGGATGGCCAGTGGCAAACGCGGGAAGCCGTTATCAAAGACCCCGCCAGTATTTACAGCAAGTGATCGTATGAGTAATTCTTCCGCCCTGCTAGAGCAACTGGACGCCGTCCTCGCCGAGCGCAAAAACGCTGACGCAGACAGCTCTTATGTCGCCAGCCTGTACCATAAAGGGCTGAACAAGATTCTGGAAAAAGTCGGCGAAGAAGCCGTGGAAACGGTTCTTGCTGCCAAAGATGCTGAACACAGCGGCGAGCTGGCCGACGTCATTTACGAAACCGCAGACCTGTGGTTTCACAGCATGGTAATGTTGCAGCAGCTCGGCGCAGACCATCGCGATGTCATCAACGAATTAGCGCGCCGCTTCGGGCTTTCCGGCCACGAAGAGAAAGCGCAACGCAACAAGAACAACACATAGAGGAAATGTCATGGGACTTGGTGGAATTAGTATCTGGCAACTGCTGATCATTCTCGCAATCGTTGTGCTGCTGTTCGGCACAAAGAAACTGAAGAACATCGGCAGCGACCTCGGCGGTGCCGTCAAAGGCTTCAAAGACAGCCTGGACGGTGAAGACAAGGCCAAGAATATCGAGCAGCAGGAAAGCGCGGAAGGCGAAAAGACCGAAGCCGACACGCAGCAAAAGAACGAGTCTCGCTAATCCATGTTCGATATCGGTTTCGCTGAACTGCTGCTGATAGCCGTTGTCGGCCTGCTGGTGATCGGCCCGGAACGCCTGCCCAGCGCTATTCGCACGACCAGCCTCTGGCTGGGGCGCCTGCGCCGTAGCTTCTCCAGCATGAAGCAGGAAATCGAACGGGAAATCGGCGCCGACGAAATCCGGCGCCAGCTCCATAATGAATCGGTGATGGCCTCGCTGAACGAGAGCAAAGACAAGCTTCAAGGCAATCTGAACGCCGCCAGTGATGAGCTTCGCCTTCTGGAACAGCGGCTCAGCCCATCAAGCGACACGCCCAACCAAGAGGAAGAAGCCGCCCCCTCCGACGCGCTTCCTGATTCGGATACCCCACCGAGTGACACTCCTTCGGAAGAGAGTAGCAGTAAGCCCTCATGAGTCTCGATGCCGATACTGATCAGGGTCAACCCCTGGTTGCCCACCTGACTGAGTTGCGTGATCGCCTGCTGCGCGTAGTGCTGGCGGTACTGATTTGCGCCCTGGCCCTCATGCCGTTCTCGTCGGAAATTTACGCCTTTGTGGCCAAGCCACTGCAACAGTATCTGCCTGAAGGCAGCGGCATGATCGCCACCGAAGTCGCCTCAACATTTTTGGCCCCCTTCAAACTGGTGCTCGTGTCCGCTATCTGCCTGGCCATCCCGATAATACTCCATCAAATCTGGGCATTTATCTCGCCGGGCATGTACCGTCACGAAAAGCGACTCGCTGCGCCCCTGCTGATCTCCAGCGTCATGCTGTTCTATCTCGGACTGGCCTTTGCCTATGTGGTGGTGTTTCCGCTGGTCTTTGGCTTTTTTAGCAGCATTGCCCCCGAGGGCGTTGCCTATACCCCGGATATCTCACGCTTTCTCGATACCGCACTGAAGCTATTTATGGCCTTTGGCATCGCCTTTGAGATCCCCATTGCGACAGTATTGCTGATCAGCGCCGGCGTCGTCAGCCCCGAAAAACTGCGCGAAAAGCGCCCCCACGTCATTGTCGTATGCTTTGTGTTCGGGATGCTGCTGACGCCACCCGACGTCATCTCGCAGATGCTGCTGGCCCTGCCGATGTGGCTGCTGTTTGAGGTGGGAATTTTCTTTGGCCGCTTTACGGAAAACGGCCGCAAGAAGACCGAAGATCAGTAATCTTCGTAGTCGTTGAAAGCGAGGTTTTCGAAGCGGGTAAACTTGCCGATAAAGCCCAGGCGGGCGGTGCCAATGGGCCCGTTCCGCTGCTTACCAATGATGATTTCCGCCACGCCCTTGTCCTGAGTTTCCTCGTTGTAGACCTCGTCGCGGTAGATAAACATGATGACGTCGGCGTCCTGCTCAATCGCACCGGACTCCCGCAGGTCTGAATTGACCGGACGCTTGTTCGGCCGTTGCTCCAGCGCACGGTTCAGCTGCGAAAGGGCGACCACCGGGCATTCGAATTCTTTCGCGATACCTTTCAATGAGCGGGAAATCTCGGAAATTTCCGCCGTCCGACCTTCGCCACTGCGTCCGGCGACCTGCATCAACTGCAGATAATCGAGCATGATCATGCCGATACTACCGTGCTCGCGCAGTACCTTGCGCGCTCTTGAGCGCACTTCCGTCGGCGTCAGCGCAGGGGTGTCGTCAATATATAGCGGACGGTCTTTCAACTTGCTGACCGCAGCGCTGAGCTTGGGCCAGTCCTCTTCTTCCAGCTTGCCGCTGCGCACCCGCGTCTGGTCAATTTTGCCCACTGAGGACAGCATCCGCATCATCAACTGGCTGGCGGGCATCTCCATACTGAACACCAGAATCGGCTGCTCGTAGCGCAGCAAAGCATTTTCAACCAGGTTCATGGCGAAGGTGGTCTTACCCATCGACGGACGGGCAGCAACGATGACCAGATCCGACTTCTGCAAGCCCGAGGTCATTTCGTCGAGTTTTTCAAAGCCCGTACTCAGACCCGTAATGGCTTCGTCGTTGTTGAACAGCTCATCAATCTTGTCCACCGCCTGCTTGAGCAGCGGATTGATCGGCTCCAGCCCCCCACTCTTCGGTCGCTCCTCGGCGATCTGCATGATGCGCCGTTCGGCTTCATCCAGCACTTCGTCGCTGCTGCGTCCTTCAGGGTTAAAGCTGGTATCGGCAATCGAGTTCGCTGCCGCAATCAGCGAGCGGAAGATCGCGCGCTCGCGCACGGCCTGGGCATAGGCGCGAATATTGGCAACAGAGGGGGTATTGCTGGCGATTTCTGCCAGATAGGCGGTACCACCGACTTCATCCAGCTCCCCGTTGCGCGCCAGCGTCTCCGCCAGCGTAACCACATCAATCGGCTGCTCTTGGGCAACCAAATGTGTCATGCAGGCGAAAATACGACGGTGCTCCGGGCGGAAGAAATCGCCCTCGCCCACCATGTCGGCGACGGAGTCCCATACCTCGCTGGCGATCATCAGCCCGCCCAGCACCGACTGCTCCGCCTCAAGAGAATGGGGCGGCAGTTTCAGCTTGGCGAAGTCACCCTCGTCAAACTCGGGTGGCGAATCGGGGTAGGCGTCAGCTTGCACGGGAATACTCGCAGATTACCGGGTCGGCCATTGTGGCAAACTTCAGAGCAAAAAAAAACGCGCAGAGCCCGTTGGCCCGGCGCGCCTTTCAGCCACAGCACAGCGGCAGGCCGCTGCGCTTGCAAATAGTCAGACTGTGGCGACCAAGGTCGCCCGCCAATTACTCGGCAACGACAGTCAGTGCAACGTTTTGAATAACGTCGCTGTGCAGCTGAATTGCGATTTCGAAGCTGCCGATTTCTCGAATCGGACCTTCGGGCATACGCACTTCGCTCTTGTTGATCTCCACACCGGCCGCGCTCACTGCATCAGCAATGTCGCGAGTACCGATAGAGCCGAACAGTTTGCCACCTTCACCGGCATTCGCCTCGATGGTCACGGCAACTTCCGCCAGCTTGGCAGCGCGAGCTTCAGCTTCTGCACGCTTCTCAGCGGCAGCGGCTTCCAGCTCAGCGCGACGTGCTTCAAACTCCGCCACGTTGGCGTCGGTTGCAGGCACAGCCTTACCGAAAGGAATCAGGAAGTTACGGCCGTAGCCGGACTTAACATTGACCTGGTCGCCCAGATCACCCAGCTTGCCAATTTTCTCAAGCAGAATCACTTGCATGGTTCTAACCCTCTTCATGTGCGCTTGCCGGGCCTATCCGGCCGTCGGCAAACGCCTTCTGATATCAATCCAACTATCCACAATCGCTGTCAGTATCAACACCGCCCAAAGCGGGCCGATTAACAACAGCGCGATATAAAACACTACCAACCACGTGCGCCCCAGCTTGTACCGTCCGACCACTCCGTGCAGCAGCGATAAACCGCAGGCAATAAAGGGCAACAGACACATTACCCCCCAAAAGCGGTAAACCTCACCGGACTGGCTGACCAACAACATCCCGGCAACCAGTAACACCGTGATACCCGCCGGCAACCGCAGCGACCACATCTCGTCGCGGAAGCCACCGGGGTTGTACAGCATGGCTTGCCACCAGCGCGCCAGCATTAAGGCCAACACACTCCACAACACCGTGCTGCTGCCAATTACCGCGGCGATATCGCCGGTCAAAATCTGCGGCAGGCTGCCATTTGACTGTGCCTGCAGCTGATCCAGCATGGGCTGAACCACCTCAAGAATACCGCTGAGATAGTCCTGTCCGAAGCGGTTAAGCACCGCAGCGGAGGCCATTCCCCCCGCCACAGCGGCCGCCATTGCATTGGCCCAAGAACGCGTATTGCGCAATACCCAGGCCGCCAAGGCGGTGACCAGCAACATGCAAAGCGGGCCAACATCCTGGCCGTAAACCAATACGGCGGTGGCCGGCAGCAGCGCCCACATCACGACAAAAGCGCCTTCGGTCAGTCCCTTTCTCAGGGTTACCAGAGCGGCAGCGGCAGCCCCCACCCAGGCAAACATCAAGGTGCCAATCCCCAGAGCAGCGACCGCAACTGCTTGGAGGCGCCCTTTCATAATGAATTCTGCAAGGGGGCGCATGGCTAAGCGATCAGCTTATTTATGGCTGTCGGTGTACGGCAGCAGAGCCAGGAAGCGCGCGCGCTTGATGGCAGTCGCCAGCTGGCGCTGGTACTTGGCATTGGTTCCAGTGATGCGGCTGGGAACAATTTTGCCAGTTTCTGAAATGTAGGCTTTCAGGGTGTCCAGATCTTTGTAATCGATCTGCTTAACACCTTCCGCAGTAAAGCGGCAGAACTTACGACGACGGAAAAAACGTGCCATTTTCTAATTCCTCACTCAATCCGCAATTATTCAGCGCTGTTTTCAGCCGTTTCTTCGGCTGCTTCAGCGTTGTCTTTGGGCTGCTGCTCTTCGCGGCGCTCGGTGCGCTGCTCGCTGCGGCTGCGACGCTCACGGCTCTCTTTCTCTGCCTTCATGATCGGCGACTCTTCAGTCACAGCTTCATCCTGGCGGATAATGAGGTTACGCAGTACGGCGTCGTTGTAACGGAAGTTAGTGGTCAGCTCGTCGATCGCTTCAGCGCTGGCTTCAGCGTTGATCAGCACGTAATGAGCTTTGTGGATTTTGTTGATGGGGTAAGCCAGTTGACGACGGCCCCAGTCTTCCAGACGGTGAACTTTACCGCCGTCTTTTTCGATGGCCTGAGTATAGCGCTCGACCATACCCGGTACTTGCTCGCTCTGATCCGGGTGGACCAGGAACACGATTTCGTAGTGACGCATTGTATGCTCCTTACGGGTTAAGCCACCCTTTAAGGTGTGGCAAGGAGGGCAAACTCGCCAAAAGGCGGGCTTACCGTTAAAACAAGAGCGCGGATTTTAGGCAAGCGGCCCGCTGGATGCAAGCCATTCGTGCATTTTTTAATCAGATCAGCGGCGCTGGCGCACGGCCTCGAACAAACAGACCCCGGTCGCGACCGACACGTTCAGGCTGCTCACTTCTCCAGCCATCGGCAAATTGGCCAGATAATCACAGCACTCGCGCGTCAGGCGACGCATGCCCGCACCCTCAGCCCCCATGATCAACGCCACCGGCCCGCGCAGATCGCATTCGTACAAAGACTGCTCTGCTTCGCCAGCCAGCCCGATAGTCCATACTCCTGCCTCTTGGAGCTGACGCAAGCTGCGAGCCAGATTCGTGACCTGAATAAAGGGCACGGCTTCAGCCGCACCGCAAGCGACCTTGCGCACCGTTGGATTCAAGCTGGCCGAGTTATCGCGAGGTGCAATCACCGCGGTCACCCCCGCAGCATCGGCACTGCGCAGACAAGCTCCGAGGTTGTGAGGATCGGTCACACCATCCAGCACCAGCAGCAGAGCATCTTTCCCTGCCGCAGCGACAAGCTCCGGCAGGGCTTTTTCACCCAACTGACGCGGCGCTTCCGCTAACGCAATAACACCCTGATGGCGGCCATCAACCCGGTCATCCAGCTCCTTGCGGTGGCACTCTCGCACCGGGATACCCCGCTGCTCGGCCAGCGCCAGCACCGCTGCCAGACGCTTATCACGGCGCCCCTCCATAACCATCAGCGATTCAACGCTTTCGGGGCGTCGCTGAAGCGCGGTCTGCACCGCATGCAGACCAAAAATCGTTTCTTTCACTCTTTGCTTCCGTATTATCAAGCCCGCTGGCGAACGCGGCGGGCCACATCATCTCAGCGGCGACGGCGCTTTTTATTGGCACTGGCCGAGCGCGAGGACTTACCGTCTTTCTTACCCGTCCCGCCGGTTTTTCGACCGCCTTTCTTTGGACTATCGGCTTTTTTCATGCCTGGCAGCTCGCCCCGCGCCAGCGCTTCGCGCACGGAACCCGGCTTGCGACGCTGATCACTGCCGCTGGCCAAGCCGAGATCAATCTTGCGGTCATCCAGGTTCACACTCAGCACCTGCACCCGCAGGCTGTCACCCAACTGGTACACACGCCGACTGCGCTCACCCACAAGGCGCTGGTGGGCCTGATCAAACTGATAGTAATCCTGCGGCAGGGTGGAGATATGCACCAAGCCTTCAATATATAAGTCACCCAACTCCACAAACAGACCGAAGCCAGTGACTGCGGCAATCAGGCCATCGAACTCGCTGCCCACATGCTCCTGAAGGAATTCGCATTTAAGGAAGGCCATGACATCGCGGCTGGCATCATCTGCCCGGCGCTCAGCCATCGAGCAGTGTTCACCCAAAGTCAGCAGGGCAGGCATATCGTAGGGGTAAATCGCCTTGCGAGGCAGCTTCTTCGCCCCTTTCACCGGACGGAAGCATTTGGGCGCATCTCCGCCGCCGCTGCGCAGCAGGTAGCGCAAGGCGCGGTGCACCAGCAAATCCGGGTAGCGCCGAATGGGGGAGGTGAAATGGGTGTAGCCCGTGTAGTTCAGGCCGAAGTGCCCCTCGTTGTCGGGCTGATAAACCGCCTGACTCAATGAGCGCAACATCATGGTCTGGATCATCTGCGCGTCGGGGCGATCACCCAAGCTGGCGAGCAATGCCTGATAATCTGTGGGCGATGGCTGCTCGCCGCCTTTCAAGCCAAGACCGATTTCCCCGAGAAACTCTCGCAAGTTACCCAGCTTCTGATCACTGGGACCATTGTGGACGCGGTAAAGCGCCTCAATACCTGAGCGCTCAAGCGTGCGCGCCGTGGCGACATTCGCCACCAGCATGCACTCTTCTATCATTCTGTGCGCGTCGTGGCGATGTACCGGCACAATTTCGTCGATGCGCTTTTCGTCGTCGAACACCACGCGGGTTTCAACGGTTTCAAAGTCGATGGCCCCGCGCTGATCACGGGCCTTGCGCAGCGTCCGGTAGAGGTTATGCAGCTCTTTCAACTGGGGCAGCAGCTCCCGATGCTCACCAGTGTCTTTCGCCGGATCAGCCCCCTCAACGCCGAGCATCGCCCCTACTTGGTTGTACGTCAGCCGTGCGTGGGAACGCATGACCGCCTCATAGAACTGATAACCACTCAAACGACCGCGGCTACTGATGGTCATCTCGCAGACCATACAGAGGCGTTCCACATTAGGCTTCAGTGAGCACAGACCATTGGAAAGCGCCTCCGGCAACATCGGCACCACCCGGTCGGGGAAATACACCGAGGTCGCCCGCTTATGGGCCTCTGCATCCAGCGCCGAGCCGATCTTCACATAATGCGAAACATCCGCAATGGCCACCCACAGTCGCCAGCCACCAAAGCGCTTTTTCTCGCAGTACACCGCGTCATCGAAGTCCCGGGCATCTTCCCCGTCGATGGTTACCAGCGGCAGCTTGCGCAAATCCACTCGGTTCAGCTTGCCGTCTTCATCGGGCTCGCTGCCAAAGCGCCGCGCCTCCTCTTCAACCTCATCAGGCCACTCGAAGGGAATTTCGTGGCTGCGCAATGCCAACTCGGTGGCCACACCCACCGTGGCGCGATCGCCCAGCACCTCGGTGACCCGCCCCTGCGCTTGCTGACGCAAACCCGGCTGACGGGTGATATCGGCCATCACATAGTCGCCCTCACGGGCATTCACCACACTGTCGTCTTCCAGCTGTACCCAGTTCTGGATGCGGCTGTTATCGGGAACCAGTAACCAGCGACCGCGCTGCTCTTTCAGCTTGCCCACCAGTTGCCGGGTATTGCGCTCCAGCACCTCGATGACAATGCCCTCACGTCGACCGCGACTGTCAGTGCCGCTGACCTCAACCGACACCACATCGCCATCAAACAACTGCTGCATCTGCCTATTGTGGAGATAGATGTCTTCACCGTCCTCCACCAGCACAAAACCGTAACCGTCCCGATGCCCCTGCACCCGACCGATAAGCGCCTCGCCGCGATCCGGCACCTGCAGCTTGCCACGACGCCCTTCAATGAGCTGGCCATCGCGCAGCATCGCTTTGAGACGACGGCGCAGGCCCTCCTGCTGCTCCTCACCCTCAATCCCCAGGGCGCGGCGAATCGCCGCCGCACTCATGCCCTGCTCGGCACCCTGCAAGACGTCCAGAATATATTCCCGGCTGGGTACCGGGTTGTCGTAGCGCTCGGCTTCACGGGCAGCGTGGGGATCAGAATGCTTGTTGGGGCCTTTTGGCATGCAGAAATGCGTCCTTTTGGAAGACAGTAAAAATTTTGCAGCCAGTGTAACGCAAACCGTTGACAAAAAGGCGCAGCATCAGTAAATTGCGCGCCTCAACGACGCATGTCGTGGTTTACCTCCTGTGCCCAGGTGGTGAAATTGGTAGACACGCTAGCTTCAGGTGCTAGTGGCTTCACGGCCGTGGAGGTTCAAGTCCTCTCCTGGGCACCATTTTGAATTCCAGAGACTTCCAACAAAATCTCTAAGTCATTGAAAAAGCCCGCGAAAGCGGGCTTTTTCGTTCCAGCATGCGCTACCGGGTTCCACTGAAAGCCATGTGCAAATGAGTACATTTTTGAGTACACTAAAAGTTCGAGAGAAAAAGTGTACTCACCATGCCCCTTACCGCACGAGAAGTCCAGGCTGCCAAGCCTAAAGACAAGCCTTATGGCCTCGCCGATGGCGGAGGCCTCTCCCTGTGGGTGACCCCCGTGGGGCAGAGGTACTGGCACTTCCGCTATCGCATCGACGGCAAACAACCTCGTATTTCCTTGGGTGTCTACCCCACTATTTCACTCCAACTTGCTCGCGAGAAGGCGGCTGAAATGCGTGCACTTGTGGCACGCGGTATCGACCCGAGCCAGAAACGCAAAGTTGATAAACAAGCATCTACCGAATCAAAGACCAATCTGTTCAGGGTAGCCGCAGAGGACTGGTACCAAAGCAAGGTCAAAGCTGGTCGCTCGGCGTCAACCTTGGATAAAATGCGGACCTACCTCGACAAGGACATTCTCCCCGTACTGGGGGACAAACACCTTCCCAGCGTATCGAGGGCAGACTGTGCTTCCGTACAAACCCGCATCGAGAAACGTGGCGCACTGAACGTCTCCAAGAAAGTCCGCGGCTGGCTGCGCGAAATCTTCAGCCGGGCGATCGCCAAAGGGCTATGCGACAACAACCCGGCATCGGAGCTGCGCTATATCGCCAAGGAAGCCCCGAGAGCCGAGCACTACCCACATTTACTCGAACCTGAGTTACCGGATTTTCTCCGCAAGCTGGACAACTCGACCAGTCGCCTCATCAACCGCACCGCAGCCTGGATGGCAATCCTCACCGCCTCCCGCCCTGGTATGGTTCGCTTCGCCCAATGGCACGAAGTCGACCTGGATGATGCGATCTGGCGTATCGACGCGGAGAAGATGAAGATGCGCCGTATGCACGTAACGCCGCTTCCGACCCAACTCGTTGCAATGCTCAAAGAGCTCCGGGAAATTACCGGAAGGCAACAGTATCTTTTCCCCGGCATCGGCACCAAAAACGCCATGATCAGCGAAAACACGGTCAACAAGGTATTTCGCCTCATAGGCTACAAGGGTCGCATGGTGAGCCACGGCACTCGACACACCGCCAGCACGCTGCTCCGGGAACATGGCTGGCCCAAGCAGTTCGTGGATGCGCAACTGTCCCACAAGGAAACCGGAATTGCCGGCGACTACAACCACGCCATCTATCTTCCCCAGCGCCGACTGATGATGCAGTGGTATGCAGACTATCTGGATGCGTTAAGGGTGGGTTTGACTTCGAAACAGTCGCAAGCATTTGCAAGACGAGTGAATACTAATGCACGTCTTGAAACAGCGTCAGCCGAGAGTTGACCGGAATAGTCAGTGAGCACGGCCCAGCTCCACAAGCTTAACATCGCTGTCGTCGAGTGAGTTTGTAAATATCCACCCGCCAATCAGCATCATCGATTTCTTCAAACTTTTCGATTTCCTCCGCAATCAGCGTCAGAAAATCATTCAGATACAACTTCCTGTCCGGTTCAATTTCGTATTCATCCACCAGACCAGAATCGGCTTCCACACGGACACGTCCCAGCCAACGCAAACGGGCATTTTCGTATTCCTTGGGTAGAGGCTGCTTGGCACGACAACCACTTCCGTAGGATCGGACCAGTTTCCGTTTTACCGCCATGTTTAGGCCAATACTTCTTGGTTTCGCATTGGATTGATCAACGCAATGACACTGTTTCTATTTTGATCTGCTGTGAGACCTGTTGCGCAACTATTCGAACTGCAAATATGAACAAAGTATGACAAGACTCTCACTGCAACCCTATTTACCTGTGACCTAATCAGCAACAGCTGAAGCCCGCAAAGACACAGAAATCCACACTGACCCAATCGGTCTTGGCTTTCCCGAATTCAGTCACAACACTTCTATGCCCGATGTATCCACCGCCAGTAGAAAATCAATTGCAATCCAGCGGGGATAAAAGATTCAGGTTTTCGGCGTTTGCGCCTCTAAGGAGTGTACGTGTTAAGCAATCTATAGCCCAAACGCCGCAAAACCATCACAACCGGTTCGCGGCCGACTCCATCGTGTATACACCTCGAAAACCGTCATAGGTAACACCCCTCCAGGGTGAATAACAATCGATGAGGGTATCGGTATGCCCGGCAGCGCGCCTGAAAAAATCTTCTATCGCCCCATTGAGGCGGCCATCCGTTGGAGCGATCTGTTCGACCACGAGCATCATATCATTCAGGTGCTCGGGGCTCATCAAGTCCCCGCTCCAACCGATTTCCCGCAATGGCCCAGGCTCCATTTGAACACCGCACGAATACTGGATGCCCTGACCAACAGAGATCTTCCCTATGGAAAGAATGGTGTCACCTGTGAAGACCCGCTGCTCCTGGATGATCCTGACCTGACGGTCCGCCATGTGGATCTGAAAGCCTGGATGGCCTCTACCTACCCGGAAGAAAAACCCGGATTCCTGTTCGGAGCAATCGAACAACACCTATTCACTGGTCTCAGTACTGAAGCTATTCAAATCTTACTGGCCGACCGGGAAGCCCTGAAAATACAGCTTGCAGACCAAGAACACATCTGCCAGGCACTCCAGATCAAATACGACGCACTCAGAGAGGATTATGAGCATCAACAGCTGAGCATACGCCGGGGAAAGTCACCCGGCGCTCGTAGCGAATCAACCTACCTCAACATTGTCGCCGGGCTGTTGAGTCTGTTACTGGGACACTCACCGTCGGGCCAGCCTTATTCGTCCTTCAAATCCCAAGACGCTGTTATCAGCGCCATGATTGCCCATTCCCCCAACACCATGGGTATCACTGAGCGTACCCTCCAGGCCAAGTTCGCCGAAGCCAAACGCCACTTGGCATCGAACTGAGGCATCAAGTCTATAACAGCGGTCCGGGATGCCGCATTTGCGGTGTCGTTTTCCGGCGAGCTGTATTTAATACCGACCATGTCCCAACAAACGCCAAGGAGCGTCCAGGAGTGGTCCCTATGTCTCAGCAACCTTTAGCAGCGATGAATCCCAGTGAACGCCGCATCCTCCGCCGCGCCGAGGTGGAAGCCAAGACGGGCTTCAAACGCGCCCACATCTACAATCTGATGAAAGCGGGCAAGTTTCCCAAAGCCATTCGCCTGGGTGTCCGTGCCGTGGGCTGGGATTCGGTCGAAATCGACCAGTGGATCGCCGAACGCCGCAAAGACCGCACCCTCTGACACCGGGATTTGGAGGGTCAGCACTATGCAAGTGATCTCCGTGATATCAACCAAAGGCGGTGTGGGGAAAACCACCATCGCGGCCAACCTTGGCGGCTTCGCCGCCGACGCCGGGCTGCGGGTGCTACTGGTAGACCTCGACGTTCAACCAACCCTGTCCAGCTACTTTTCTCTGAATCAACAGGCCGTCGGCGGGATCTACGAACTGCTGGCATTCAATGAACAAGTGCCAGAACAGGTTATCTCCCGCACGGCGGTTCACGGACTTGACCTCATCCTATCCAATGACGACAAGGGGCAGTTGAACACGCTATTGCTGCATGCGCCGGATGGCCGCCTTCGCTTACGCCATCTCCTGCCGTCCTTCGCTCCCCACTACGATCTGATGCTGATCGATACCCAGGGCGCGCGCAGTGTGATGCTGGAGATGGCAGTGCTCGCCTCGGACTTGGCGTTGTCCCCGGTTACCCCAGAAATCTTGGCGGCGCGGGAGTTGCGGCGGGGAACCCTGCAGTTACTCGATGACATCACGCCCTATCGCCATCTTGGTATTGCGCCACCGCCGCTGCATTTGCTGATCAACCGTGTGCACTCTGTTTCCTCTAATGCGCGCGCTATTCAGCAGGCGTTGCATCAGCTGTTCCGCAGACAAGTGGGAGTTTCACTACTGGCGACCAGTATCCCGGCTATCGAAGCCTATCCCCGGGCGGCCACCCTGAGCCAACCGGTCCACCGGGTTGAGCATCGCCGCCCCCATGGGCGCGTGGCACCAGCGGCCCTGGAAACGATCAAGACATTGGCGCGGGAACTGCTGCCGCAATGGGAAGACCGCTTTGATGGCGTAACGCCCGCAACCTGTCGGAGGGCGGCCCATGTCGAATATCGTTGAACCGGCGAACCGGACATGCCCGAAACGGCGCAGGCTGATGACCTTCGCACAAGCACACGGGTGGCATGTCGCCTACCGCGCTGCCAATCAGTTCGTACTCACCAAGCCGGACATGCCGGCCATCGGCACCGCAGCGTTGCTCCTGCCCACTCGGCGTCCCGCGACCAGGAATCCCCGCCATGGCTGAGCAGGATCCCAACGCCATCGCCGGCAAGTTACTGGCCGAGGGGTTTGCCCGCTCCGGCCCGAAGGCCGAGCAGTTGAGCGACCCCATCGAGGACACCCCCATGGTGGTCACATTGGACCAGTTGCGTCCCTACGACCTGAACCCGCGCGTGACCCGCAATCCCCGCTATGATGACCTCAAAGCCTCAATTCGCGAGCGGGGGCTCGACGCTCCTCCGGCTATCACCCGGCGGCCGGGTGAGTCCACCTATACCATCCGCAATGGCGGCAACACCCGTTTGGCCATACTCAATGAACTTTGGCGTGACACCAAAGAAGAGCGCTATTTTCGTATCACCTGCCTGTTTCGCCCATGGTCGGCGCGCGGTGAGATCATCGCGCTGACCGGCCACCTGACCGAGAATGAACTGCACGGCGGGCTTTCATTTATCGAACGCGCGCTGGGCATCGAAAAGGCGCGGGAACTGTATGAAGCCGAAGGCGGGCAGTCACTGTCACAATCCGAACTCTCCCGTCGCCTCACCGCGGATGGCTACCCCGTTTCTCAGTCCCATATCAGCCGGATGCAGGACACCATCCGCTATCTGCTGCCCGCGATTCCCACCCTCCTGTACGCTGGCCTTGGGCGTCCACAGACCGAGCGGCTCACCACCTTGCGCAAAGCCGGGGAGCGAGTTTGGAGCACCTACACCGCCAAGGACACTGGCGTGGACTTCACCACACTGTTCCAGGAAGTCCTCACCCTCTTCGATCATGCCGGCGATGAATTTCCTCTGCAACGCATCCAGGATGAATTGATCGGGCAAATGGGGCACGTCCTCAATGTGGACTACGATACTCTGGCGTTGGCGATTGACAGTTCCGCACATCGGCAACGGACGCTCGAAGCGCCGCCACCCGATACGTCCGGATTACCTCATAATTCGGATCAACCCGTAGTTCCAAAAACGCCGGTATCGCCGGATATCAATCACCTATCTCAGCCGGTGGCCAACCCGCACATTGACGAAGATGATCCCCGTTCGACCAAGCCATTCGGGCAATCGAAGGCGGCGGATACTCCGGCTGCCAGCGCGAACCCCGCTGAATACACACCCGACGAAGCACGGGCTGCCGACAACGAAATTCCCGAGGAGTCCCTACCCTCGACAACAGACCGCTTACAATCGATTCAACGCCTGGTGGCCGAACAAACCGGTGAGAGGCTGCCCGAACCAATCAACGCTGGGGCAGACACGCATTCTCCCCTGACGGAAACAGGGGATACTGAATCCTCACTGGGTTCAACGGACCAGCTTCGCATCACCATCGGCGAGCTGGCCGCCACCATCGCCAGCGAGATTGGCGAAAGCGGTCGGGTAAGTCCCGTCAGTACGGGCATCGGTTTCACCTGCCGGCACGACGGTACGGCTCCGGATGATGTACTGCCGGATACCCCCTCACATCCGCTGTTTTCCTTGTTGTCAGCGATGGAAACCTGCATCTGTGCAGACAGGCCGGCGGTGCAGTCTGCGTCTATCGCCGGTATCGTGCGATCACTGCTTGGGGACTGGTTCCATACCGACCAGGAATCTATCCACCATCTCAGCGATACCGGCCTGGACCGTTTATTCCAGCTGTTCCGTCTGGCGCGACAGCTGCGGGAATGGCAGTGGAGCGACGCACCCGAGCCCGCCGGCAAACCCGGTCGTCGGTGAGGATTAAACTGTGTCAGGTCCCCACCCGCTCAACCAGGCCGTTATCGCACAAGCGCTGCATGATTTGCGCAACGGTCAGCTGCGACGCTGCAAGGCCATGGGGTTTGGGGAAGAGGAACTCGATGCCCTCAAACACCCCGCACTGGTGAGTGTCCTGATCAATGCCTCGGTCTCCTGGTGCAAGGTACAGGTCAATCGCGAGGTACTGAAGCATCTGCTCCGCCAGGTCGAGGATGTCGAGCAGGAAATCCTGACAATAGACCGAATGCTCCGGCTGGGGGCCAGTACCGACATGATCAGTAGGTTTTACGGACTGACTCATCAGGAAGTGGCGCTCCGCCGCGATGTGCTGGGCCTGCCAAAACGCAAGGGGCGACACCCGGTATTGAGCGAAGTGCAGGAAATGGCGCTGTGGCAACGATGGCAACCCGCCATCAAAGCGAGAGAGATCGATTTCGATGACGACGCGGCCATGCTGGATCTCGCCATGGAGTTGGCCGAGGCGTTGAGCCTGCCCATGTCGGTGATCTGGGCCACTATCCGGAGCTGGATTGACCAGGGACTGGCGTAGTCATGGCTGCCGATGACCCGAAGGGTTCCCCGGATGCCCTGAGCGCAATATTGGAAACCGCCTCCCGACAGAGCGGCAAGACCGCAGCACAGGACGCGATTCTGTTCAGCGGCAACCGCCACGAGAGCGTCCCCCGCACGCTCTTCTTCGACCGACGCCTCACACCCCTGGAACGCAATGCCTGGCAGGTACTCCGTCTCCTGCTGAACCCCGACGAGATCACGGTCTTTCCCACCTACGAACGGTTGCGCCCCTTTCTCGCCGCCATGCCCTGTACCGGCAAAGCCTCTCACGAAACCGTCGCCCGGGCACTGACACTATTGCGGCTCACCCGCTGGCTGAGCCTGGTCAGGCGTCGGCGCAACGCCCGAACCGGCCGTATCGAAGGGAACCTGTACGTGCTTCATGACACATCACTCACCCCATTTGAAGCCATACACCTGGATGCTGACTACCTCCACCTGATCAGCCAGTCAATCACCCATGCCAGCAAGGCGATACAACGCGTTGCGTCGGAAACCCTGCGGGAACTGGTTGACGATCCGCAGGTGAGCCAACGTGCACTGCCGACCCGCCTGCAGGCCATCACCGAGAAGTTGCTTACCTCCTCATCGGAAAAAGCGGCGGGTTATCCACAGCCCGGCACTGGCCACCAATCCGAAGAAGGGAATAGGACCCCGCTTCGGAATGACGAAGAACAGCCTTCGGATTCCGAAGCGGGTCGGCAAGCCAGTGGTAACAACGGTCTTCGGAATCCGAAGGCAGACCGTACAGTAAGTAGTAGTAATCAAAGTATTCATAAAGTACTTACTGGACGCGAGCTCGCCAAAAATCTGCATTTGCCGGACTATTTTTTCAAGCTGCGGGAAGAACAACAGAAAGGCGCACTGGCCGCGTTGCGCCAGGTGGATGAAAAGCTGCAACAGGCTGTGCTGGATGAATGGACCGTGCGCTGCCTGTCCGGCGATGTACGCAATCCCGCCGGCTACCTGTTCGGCATTATCCAGAAAGCCATCCGCGGTGAATTCAATACCTGGGTCGGGGATCTGCTGGCCGACGCGCGTCCATCATCCGGGCACATCCCCGATGACGAGCGAACGGTGCATGAACATATGGCGCAGCTGCGGTCGCTATTCAAACCCTGAACGGTGTTTGCAGCGGAACCCATTTCCGGCGCTATGCGAGTCGCATAGCTCATCCTGCCAACGATCCGCCCCTTAAGGTTATGCCACTCGCATAGCGCCATCTGTTGCAGCACCCTCACCCTGACAATCCGGCTCCCACCGGCTTCGACTTGTTGACTGACAGCCTTCCGCTGGCGCAGGACACTCATCCCCAAACTGACGACGAGAGTGATCCTATGGCCAATGACATGAAGATGAACCTCGGCTCCCTGCGCAGCACCATGACGCTGACGCTGCACACCCATCACGCCTCGCGAATCTGGCATGGCCGGGCCCCCGCGGAAGGCCGCCCAGGCATCATCGGTCTTAACGGTTTTCTGGCCATCATGAATAAAATGAAACGCGGGTCAGAGCAGGATGACCCCTACTCCGACTGGTGGATGCTCCGCGTCGAGGAGAAGTTGGCCGACACCAAGGACCGGTTACAGGCGCTACGGGAGCAGGTTGATCAGGCACTCGCCGATGTCCCCTCCGCCCTCAGCCTGGGGGACAACCTCAATGTCCAGCCGGTGACGCTGCCGCTGTTTGTGAACGCCCAACTGGGATTTATGGCCGTGTACCTGCTCGCGGATTTTGACGCACTGGCACGGCATCTCATTCTCGCCCATCACACTGCCCTGATTGATCGCAGCACCCTGGAACGGTGGCTGAACGACGGCGCCCACGCCCTGCGCAGCCTATTCTCACTGGCCCAGCAGTACAAATATTCCGGGACAAAACGGGACGACTATGCCGCCAGAAATGCCGCCGCCCGTGCAGCACTTGAAAAGTACGGCCCGCTGCCGCAAGACGTGCTCGAAGGCACCCGCCGGTCCCGCTTCGCACCACCACTGGCACGCGACTCATCTACAGCCGATAGCGATGACGTCGACAGTACCGAATCGACCCTGGCAGCGGACAAACCCACGCCGGTGGATACGACGGCTCCTCAATCCGCCGAGAGCGATTCGTTATGAGTGACCCTCACCCACAAGGCAATCGCTATTTCGTGCCTCTGGTACAGACTGACTTCCAACGCCTGGAACACGCCGCCTACCTAAAAGGCCTTTTAAAACCTTTTAAAGGTAAGGGGGAACTGGAGGACTGGGCCGACCAATGCCGAGCGCTCCGGGATGACCTGATCGAACTCGCTGAGCGGCGGGTGCTCGGGCAGGTGCGTGGGTACCCCTTCACCCTGCTGGGGGTACATCTGGCCCAGCAAGCCACCAGCGCGGGCACCACTTTTCTGCGCTGGCGCAATCTCGATCGCTCCAGTATGGGAGTCCCGCTCTGGGAACAGGCAATGCTCAGTTCAGCAACTCCCGACACACTCGTCGACGACCTTTACGCTCAGGAGCTACAGCGCATCGCCCTGAATATGCAGATCAGCCTGACTCACAGCATCGCCCGCCAGGCTTTTGAATGCGCCGAGAAGATGGCCCGGGCCGAGATGATTTACCTGCAACGTGCCGATCGGCAACGTTTAACCACCGAGGAGGAATCCCCATGAGCACACATTTTTTTGGCGAAGGCAACATCGGCTCGAAGCCCGAGTACCGCGAATTTGCCAATGGCAACGACGAACCCCGGCGACTGCTGCGGCTGAATGTCTACTTCGACAATCCGGTACCGGTGCAGGAAGGGTACGAAGATCGCGGGGGCTTCTGGGCTCCGGTGGAGCTGTGGCATCGCGACGCCGAACGCTGGCACCTGCTGTATCAAAAAGGGATGCGGGTTCTGGTGGACGGGCGCACAGTGCGTGACGAGTGGGAGGACGCAGAGGAAAACGAACGCGTCACCTTCAAGATCGAGGCACGACGTGTGGGTATCTTGCCGTACCGGCTTGACGATGTGGTACTCAGCGCCAAATCCACCAGCGAAGAGTCACCTGCGGACGACAGGTGAATTGATCGGAACGCTGGCCGGCCATGAGCGGCTGTAGCAACCTTTGGCCGCTCATCCTGCGCCAGCCACTACCTGCCCGCCAATACCCTGCACCGGGATGCAGATCCGACGCTGGCAACCCGGTAAAGCGGAACGTGATGGAGCCTCCTGTTCTTCCACTGTGTTCCATTCGCGCCACAGTGCGAAGCTTTGGTAGCGCTATCTCTCGCCACACTAATGCAAATGTTCGGATGAAAGCCGGAACACCCGGTGCCGGTTTCATCGCGGTGGCCGGCGCTGCCGGAGGCGACAATAACCGGGTGTTCTGTCACCACCTTGCCGGAGTCATCACATGCGCCTGTTCCTGTGCGAAAAACCCTCCCAGGGAAAAGACATCGCACGGGTATTGGGTGCAACACGGCAAGGAACCGGCTGCTACAGCGGTACCGGCATTACCGTAACCTGGTGCATCGGTCACCTGATCGAAGCGGCAGCCCCGGAAGTTTATGGTGACGAGTACAAACGCTGGTCCCTCGATCAGCTCCCAATTATTCCCAAGGTCTGGCGCAGCGACATCAAAGCATCGACCGCAGCCCAGTACAAGATTGTCAAACAATTGCTCAAGCAAGCCACTGAGCTGGTTATCGCCACCGACGCAGACCGTGAAGGTGAAATGATTGCCAGGGAGGTGATCGAACTGTGCGGCTACAACGGTCCCATTCAGCGATTGTGGCTTTCCGCACTCAACGACGCCTCTATTCGCAAAGCGCTGGGCGCTCTGAAACCCGGGAGCGAGACCCTGCCGCTGTACTACTCTGCGTTGGCGCGGTCGCGGGCGGACTGGTTGATCGGTATGAACCTGAGCCGGTTGTTTACCCTGCTCGGTCGCCGCAGTGGTTTCGAGGGCGTGTTATCCGTTGGACGTGTGCAAACCCCTACCTTGCGTCTGGTGGTAGACCGCGACAGGGAAATCTTTGCGTTCACCCCAACCCCCTACTGGTCAATTGCGGTCAGGCTCATCTCGTCCGAAAGTCACTTTCTTGCGGAGTGGATACCACCAACGGACACCGCCGACGAGGCGGGACGCTGCGTACAGGAGCAGGTGGCGCAGCACGCCGTTCAATCCATCCGGACCGCCCGAACGGCGCGAGTCTTGTCAGCCGATACAGAGCGTGTCCGGGAGGCGCCGCCACTGCCTTTTGATCTGGGAACCCTGCAGGAGGTCTGCTCACGACAGCTGGGGCTGGATGTCGCGGAAACCCTTCGGATTGCCCAGTCCCTGTATGAAACCCACAAGGCGACGACGTATCCCCGTTCAGACACCGGGTACTTGCCGGAAAACATGCGGCGTGAGGCTCCCGTAGTGATCAAAGCCTTGCTTGCGGCGGACCCCGCGTTGGCCTCTCTTATTGAGACACTGGATCTCAATCTACAGTCCCGCGCATGGAACGATGCCAAGGTCACGGCGCACCACGGCATTATCCCGACACAGGCGCCCTGCCAGCTGTCCGCCCTATCGGATAAAGAGCAGGCGGTCTACGCCATCATCCGTGCCCACTATCTGTGTCAGTTTCTCCCCCACCATACGTTTGATCGAACGACGGTGCTGCTGGAAGCCGGGGAACAGCCGTTGAAGGCCACCGGCAAGCGGGTCATCGATCCCGGTTGGCACCGGGCACTGAGAAGTGATGCACAGGACAATCAGGAGGAACCGGGAGCGCAGCCTAGCCAGCAACTGCCCTCCCTCGCCACCGGCACAGACTGCAGCATTACCGGCACCGAACTAAAGGCACTGCACACCAAGCCGCCCAAACCCTATACACAGGGCGAATTGATCAAGGCCATGAAAACCGTCGCCCGCCTGGTAAATGACCCGCGCCTGAAGCAGATTCTCAAGGAGACAACCGGTATCGGCACCGAAGCGACACGCGCCGGCATCATCAGTGGTTTGCTTGATCGCGGTTATCTGCAAAAACGTGGTCGAGCCCTTCGTGCCACGGAGGCAGCCTATACCTTGATCGACGTGGTCCCGGAGGCCATCGCCGATCCGGGCACGACGGCGATCTGGGAACAAACCCTGGATTTGATCGAAGCGGGAGACATGACCCTCGGCGCCTTCCTCGACAAGCAAAGCGCCTGGGTGACACAACTGGTCCAGCAGTACGGCACCCTCTCCCTGGACATCAAACTGCCACCCTCACCCACCTGCCCGGATTGCAGCTCACCCATGCAACGGAAAGGCGGTCACAAAGGCGCGTTTTGGTCCTGCGTACGCTATCCGGACTGTAAAGGGACGCGCCCCATCGCGAAGCCTCTGCGTGGGAAAACACCCAGGCAGCGGCGACGGTCCACACCTCACAGCTAAGGCGTCATACGACCCCCGGCAATTGAGGCGCACTGGCCCGAAATCGGGCAGCCCAGGCACGCGACCCCTTCTGTCACGGCGTGCGCACCCTGTCGGTTTTCACTCACCACGGGTGAGAAGGTTTCTCCTCCGACAACTATTGAGAGTAGTTGCCAGTCATCAGCCTGCTTCCGTTGCTCCCGAAGGGTCTCCTGGGCGCTTGCCGCGCGAGCGCCCAGGAGACCCTTCGGGGTTGACGGTACTCATTCCCGGTGCCCGCCGGTGAAACACTGGGCTCCCTTTGTGCGCGGATGTGTGCCACAACATTCCGGCTCCAACCACGACACGGGTCGGGTGAATCGCCAAGAGAAACGGCTTTGATGACGGCCAGATTATCATGTGATTCACGGGTGGTGATTTCTCGTTGCCGAAGGTAATCGCCTTCGGCTGCCTTCTCTTTCTTCGCTTTGTCTCAGCGCCTCTGCCCCCACAGCGTGCCAATCCGGTCGCCGCGGAAACCCCATAGACCCTCGCTCACACACCACCCTCTCGACACGATACCCCCACATATTGCTGACCCGGTCAGCACTGTGCCCCGGCAGCAGCGGTCTTCAATGCTGCATCGCGGATATTCCGCGCCGACCGCGCCAGCCCGTTCCGCATCGTATCGCGGGCGTCCGCCTTCACCGGTGGCGATGCCTTGTTGTTCCAAGAGCCCTTTTCACTCTGTAGCAAACCGCAGGAGATCAAACCATGTCTACCCGTAATCATCCTCCACCCGGCACAACGTGTCAGGAAACACCGATAACCACCGGTCGATTGGCCAAGACGTTCGCCGACCGGAGTCTGCCTCTGCAAGTTCTGCGCAGTGGCCGCGGCTACTACCTCGGCACCTCAGATCAGGACGGCCCGGTTTCCCGGGAATCTGTCGAATATTTTTCCCAACTCCCCGACGCACAACACGCACTGGATACCGGCAACTGGACCCAGCGCGAAGCGCCATAACACGTTTCATAACTTCAGGAGATTTTTTATGACCTTATCCACCCACCAGGAAGCGTTTGCCTGGATTGCCCGGGAGCAGGATCATTTTGAGCAGGCCCCCAACGCATTTCTAAACGCATGGCGACAAGGTGTTGCCCTCGCCGGCATTGAGCTTTTTGGCGATGGCACGCAAGACACCTGGGAACAGGCGACCGACAAATGGGACTTGCGCCCCAACCTGTTGCTGATCAACGACACCGTCGATGTCATGAGTTCCGGCCAGAAAAGGTTCCTTGCCGCATTGGTGAGTTTTTATAACTCCCAGGAAGGCGGCGCACTGTTTCGCCGTGTTGGCATTGAAGGCCTGGCCGATCTCAGCGGCCTGGACCTGACACGTCGCGAAGTGATCGCAGCGCTGATTCTGAACTACTGCGGCTGGTAGTCGCGACCACATTGATCCACTTGAAATCATTCACCCACCGGGGCTCACTTCCCGGTAGGGGTGGGCTCTGCCCTACCTCTACAGGAGATCCACCATGAGCGCTATCATCAACCCCTTTATCCGTGGCTTTAACCATCTCACCACGCAACGGCAGCTAGTCATTACCTACGAGGATGATTGTCCGCCGGCCTTTCGTCCCCTGCATGAATCTCAAGCCCATTTACGGGACGACGAGATTCGGCAGCATCCCTGCATCTTTTGCGACAGCTTTGCACTGATCACCGAGGGACAAACCGTTCCGGATGTCATTGAGGCCCAATGCACTGGCATTGGAATCGTACGCACAGTGGTCTATGCCGTGATGGCCAACGATACTGGGCATCCCATGCATGTTGGCGACACCTATTCAGCGGAGTCCGCCGCGACGCTCATTCACCGTCTGCATTTTATGACGGGGCACTACAGCCGGTGTTGGGAGATCAGTTCGGCCCACATCAGTCGGCAGGCATTGGCTGGATTGGGTGCAATGGCTGATATCGCAACGCCGAGTGGCTTGCTGTTTGAAGCGTTCAGGCTGCCGTACAGCCACGCTGTCGGAGTCAAGCTTATCGCCACACCCTGGACCAGTGAGAACCTTCGGCACATCACCGACCAAAACGCGACACAACTGCGCCAGGAGCATATGGCGGCAGGACTGCCCGGATCGCTGGTGAATGTGTTGCACCTGGCCGCGCTTGCCGATACGCGGATTCTGATATTTGATCCCGATGCGCCAGCGCTGGAAGGTTTACCACTTCACGACCATGGGTAGTATACAAGAGCCCCACCACGGGGCTCATTTTTTAGCTCAGCTTATGTTTACCCATTAATGTTGAAGGTGTTCATCAAAGCTGTGATACCGCTTTTGCCCCGCGCTTTTTCGGATACGTCCCACCTTCGAATTATCAATCTTTCCCTGCAGGAATTGAACGAGCTCATCGAAGCGCGCCGAGGGGATCAATTGCCACTTGCAACCAAACTGGCGTTTCACCGCATTATAGATCGCCATGTACTTGTATTTGTCCTGCTTGGATGTGTCCTGCTTTTGGTAATCTTTATATTTCCCAATCAAATACTCGATGTAGGCGCACTGATTCAAGTCACTGGACACACTTCCCTCCGGGGGCGCTATGGTGACTTTCTGCTTGGTTGATTTCAGATTTAAGGTACCGGCCTGAATGGCTCCGGGGCTATTGATGGCGACCTGTCCCGAGTTGTTTTCCACCCTTATATTTTGGTAATTATTGATGAGCACTTCGGCCACGGAAGTGGTACGAGGTGTTATTTCGACCAGGCCTTTTTGCCCCCAACGACTCTTGTAACTGATCAACAACTCAACGGGATGGTTCTCCACCTCCGAGTCAATAATTCTGTGGTGACGACCACAAAAAAGCAGCAGGTTCTCAAACCCATGCCGTTCGTCGTCGGATTGGCTGGGATCATACCTCGGCCCCCCTTTGCTTGCTGCCCTGATATGGGCAATTTCACCCGTCACCGTGCCAGAGGATTCTACCAGTGGCACCTGGCACGCTGGGTATGCGCACTGATTGTCGGACATTGCGAACAGTCGCTTTATCGTCGGTAGCTTTGGCGATCCCACTCTCCCTCCCTATCACTCAACGTTACTGATGATCCGTCGTGGATTATATGACAGCGAGACATCCATCCCCACCGATACCCTCTGTTTCCAGCCCTCCAAATCCAAGCACCGACGATCAATGGGGCTCAACACGTAACCCATTGCAGATGGCAACGTTGCCCGACAAGCGACATCGTTGTGCCATGTTCCGCTGCTTCGCCAGCGACATGCCCAGGTAGCCTCGACCTTCAAGGCTACGATGCGATCCGTCGCATTGGTTGTTTTTGTACCTGATGCCATCGCGCGTCTTTTACCTCAACCCTCAAGGGACATCCCTCCCTTGCAGGGCGGAAGTCCCTTGGCTTTCCCACAAGGAGTCTTTCATGGACATTCAAGTCATCCGTGCACAGCTGCCGACGCTGGTCAGCGGCCATATGCCGCGCAACGCCCGCAAATTCAAGTTCAACATCTTCGACGGACAACCCAAGGTTTCGACGCTGGGCTTCCACATCGATCCCCAACCGTTCGAAGGCAAGGTGATCGCGAAGACCGATGAGGCCATCGTCGTCAAGACCGGTCGCGCCGAGTTCGCGGTGCTCGATCGCACACTGATCACCGACGTGCCCGACGAGGGCGTCGAAGTGCAGGTTACACCTTATGCTCGACGCCGCTTCGACGGGCTGCGCGCGGACACCCCGGAACAGCGAACCGAGTACGCCGATGGGGTTCCGTACACGGTGAACACCCTGGTGCTCGGCTCGGCACCGGCCAGATTGCCGATTCCGCTACCGCGTTGCCAGGAATTGCAGGATCTCGTCGATCAACTGGAGCAGTTGCCCGCGCCCGATGGCTTTCGGCGCATTACCCACCTGCTGGTGGACGCGGGGGCACGGGACTTCACCTGTGTCAATCCGCTACCCGGCGACATTATCAGGACGCCACCGGCGATCGGTTTCACCGTTGCCACGGCAAAGTTCCAGGGCCAGGTCACCGTACTCTACGAGCGCGGCCTTGATCTCTACGCGGTGGAACTGCGCCGTGAGGGGGATCTGGTCGAGCGGGTCGATACCCTGTGCTTCGATTCGCTCGGCGACACACTGGAACGCCTGATCGACGATGGCAGTTGGCGGCGCATCCAGGTGGTGACTCTGTCTGGACGCACACCGACCCGCCACTGATCCGGCCACCGGCCGTTTTCCTCTCAACCCACGGTGCCGCTGCTCGGCGCCGTGCCCTGGCATCCGCATTGATGCCTCCTTTCTCTTTCATTCTTTGGAGATTACAACCATGTTGCGATTCAAAGGCGCTGAACTGCGCCCCGTACTGACCGAAGCGATAACCAACCAATGCCGCATCATCCTAGCAAAGGATCAGGGCGTCTATTTCCTGCCCGAACAAGGCGAGCGAACGCCGGAAGGACGCTACCAGCGGCTGGCCTACGCCGTCGGCTGCAACCCCGACATCGATCCGTTCGATGACTGGTGGACGCTGGCTTACACCGAGTTGGGCGGTGACGATTTCGGCGAATTTTTCGATCCCCTGGAGGCCGTGTTCGCACACATTCTGAACAGCGAGGACGATCTCGAACTCTCCGCCACCCCGACGCACCTGTCGTTTCAAGCCGTGCCGCCCAAACCGGGCAACGGCTGAAAAGCGGCCTGTCCTCAAGCCCCCCATCGGGGGCTTTTTCTTTTTCCACACCCAGCCACGGAGACCACTTACCTTCCCAAACACTGCCAACAATAATGGGGCTCGGGCAATGTCCCTTAGATACGCGCGCGCCACACACACTGACGTAACACTATGAGCATGTTCCGCTGCTCCGCCAGCGACATGCCCAGGTAGCCACGATCCTTAAGGCTACGGCGCGGTTCCGACCGCGTTGATCGTCCCAGTTCGCCCAGGCATCCCGCGCGCGAACGCTCATCGTTTCGATGATGGATGCACCCTTCTCTTCCCGGATCTGTCGATCCGTCATCCCGTGCGGGGGTATTCCTCCCGCCAGGGCAGGTTTATCTCCGTTATTTTCTATTCTTATTGTGGAGATTAACCATGCCTACATCGTCTGAAAAAACTTTCTTCAACCTGCATATCACCGGCTTGGGGTATCTGAATCGTATTCGCGAGGTCACCCCCCGCAAAGGCGAGTCTTTCCTGGCCTGCGATATCGCAGCACTCAATGGTCCCAGCGATGCGCCTGAGTATCGCCGTTTCGATGTCCGGGTTTCCGGCACTGAAGCGCAACACCTGATTCGCCGTTGTTCCGAAGCCGTTGAAGCGGACAAAAAGGTGCTGATCGGCTTTCGCCTTGGCGACCTGTGGACCGACACCTTTACCTACACCAAAGGCGAGCGGGCCGGGCAACCGGGCATCAGCCTGAAAGCACGTCTGCTCTTCGTCCAGTGGATCAAGGTTGATGGAGAAATGGTCTACAAGGCCGAACCAAAATCAACCGAGAGTTCTGGCGAGGCGGCATCACCCGATGCTTCGGATGCTTCCGCTGAACCAGCGCCTGACATCCCTGACGACGCTGAAACAACCGTATCAGCCTAGTCATCCTCCCAAGGCCCCCACCGGGGCCTTGTTGTCATTTTCTTCCGATCCTTCAGGCGCTTCGCCGTGCCTTTCCGATCACGTCCCATTCAAGGAGACCTTCCATGATTAATCTTTCCGGCCAATTGGCCATACGCACCATCCACGGTCGCAACGGTGATTTCAATGTCGGCCGATTAACCACTTCCATCGGTGAGTTCGTTATCAAGAACGCCGAGCTGGACCAGTACAACGAAGGCAAATACGACGGTGATTTCATCATCACCGAGATTCGACCTTCCACGTACAACACCAGCGGACGCATGGTCATTGAGATTCGCGCCCATTTGGGCGGCATGACCTTATCCAGTATTGATCCTCTCAGCAGTGACGAAGCCAACCGGCTAAGCCCGCAGGAAGTCGATCCTATTGATGAGGAAGCTCAGGCACCGGTACCCATCGCCGCGGCTCCGATCGAGGCAACGGAACAAGTGTCCGGTGATCCGCTGGTCGATACCACGCCATTCGGCGCCTCTGCTTCGACCATGACAGACACACCGATACCGGAGGACACGGATGCCACGCTGTTCGGCACCCTCTGGCCTTTGGGCGAGAGCATCAAACTCGACGCCACTGTCGATCGCCGGGTGTTGCGTCAGCAGCGCGACCGTCTCGGTGTTCTGGGTTACGAGTTCGCACCTCTGACCCAGGACTGGCACCGGGTTTCCGCCTGATCCTCATCGCATCCCGCGATTTTCATCCACCCCAAAGGGGCACCTGTCGCCCCTGAGGCATGGGCGCCCCTCTTTTCTCAAGAGGACATCACTATGCCCACACCTTTATCCCCACAACCGCTGTACCGCCTTGATGAATGCCCGGACCTGATGGCCGATGGCTGCATCACTGACGAGAGCGGCAATCTGGTCTTTCTGTCCGTCTGGGCGCGGGATACCGCTGTCCAGGAATTTTTGGCTCGGCTGACCCTCGGTCGCGCCGAAGACGGACTGGATCAATTCCATCTTATCCCCGAACAGGGATCGTCCATCCCGGTGTTTATCGGCAATGCTGATCTGCTGGAAAAGCGCATCACGCGCGCCTTCAGGCGCACGCTGTTTGGATCCATGGTCCATCTGTGGCTGTTCGACAGGCACTGCATTACCCCGGACAAGGCGAACACCCTTGCACTGGCGGTATTGCCCAAGGGCAACTGCCAATACGAGCGCCTCTGGGTGCTGGTACGAGAGACCTGCCCATTACCGCTGCTGGATCACTGGCGCGAGCCGGTACTGGCCTTGCTGCAATCACGAAACATGCTGATCCAACTTCCCGTCGCTCTCGGGCCTCTGGAAGGTCATCGCTTGGTTCTGGATGTACCGGCCCTGACTGACGCATTGGGCGACATGATTCGCAACGGTGTCTTGACGGTCTCACCGACCGACTCGGTCCCGAACAAATCCGTTCAACGGGTCGCCTGACGCTTTACCACCGAGCCCGTTCTTCCGGGCTCTTTTCTTACCACTGCTACCAGGAGAGAGTTATGGCTCTTATGTTTCCGCGGCTGGCCCGCAACTTTATCAAAAACGGTTACTTCCCCACGGATGAATCGACGCTGGAGCGGACACTGTCCGCACTGGCCCCATCGTCGGGCACCATGTGCATTCTCGACCCTTGTGCTGGCGAAGGCGTAGCGATTGCCGAAGCCGCTCATGCCCTTGGGCGGGAGCAGGTCACGGTCTACGCCGTCGAGTACGACACCGAGCGTGCCACCCATGCGCGCAATCTCGTTGACCACTGTCTGCAGGGTGACCTGATGGACACACTGATCTCCCGCCAGTCCTTCGGACTGCTGTGGCTCAATCCGCCCTACGGCGATCTGAACCGCGGTGCCGATGGCAATATCGGTTATCCAGGTAAAGGCCGTCCACGGCTGGAGAAGCTGTTTTACCAGCGCACCCTGCCACTGTTGCAGTACGACGGCGTGCTGGTGCTGATCATCCCGATCTACGTCCTCGACGCCGAATTCGTAGGCTGGCTGACACGTCACTTTGCCGACCTGCGACTCTACCGTGCGGTGGACACCCAGTTCAAACAGGTGGTGATCTTCGGTCGACGGGTACGTCAGCGGGAGCTGGCTGGAAGCGACACCAAGGCTGTTCGACAGCAATTGCTCCAGGCCGGTCAGGGCAACATCGATGTAGACGTGTTGCCGGATGACGGATCTTGCCCGACCTACACAGTGCCCACGTCCCAAGCGAACCCGGAGCATTTTTATCGCATCACGCTCGAACCGGAGCAATTCGCTGCCGAAGTACACCGCCTGCAGGGCATGTGGCCGGCCCTCGAAACGTACTTGGGCGCCGCACAGCGAATACCGCGGCCTCCGGCACGTGCCCTTTCCCACTGGCATCTCGCTTTGGCCCTGGCGGCTGGCGCGATCTCAGGGGTTGTCACTGCCAAAACCGGCAAGGTCTTGGTCGTCAAGGGCGATACCCACAAGGAGAAATCCTTGACCACGGAGTACCGGGAGCGGGATGACGGCTCGGTTGCCGAGACCCGCATCCTGACCGATCGCTTCGTACCGATCATCCGCGCGTGGGATATGACACCCGACTCCCCCACCAGGGGGCAGGTGTTGACCATTCGCTGATCATCTCCGGCGGCACGCCGCCGTCGTTAATTCTTTGTTTCATCCACCCACCGGGGTCCAGTCGCCCCGTGGGGTGCCGTGGCCCCGTTTCATATAGAGAGGTAATCACCATGGCACTCGTAACACTGTCTCAACCGCGCTTCCAAGCCGGCAAAGTACTCATGACCCAAGGCGTGAACGATCTTATTCAACGGGGAGTTATCAATCCCGTGCCTTATCTCCAGCGCCATCTCAATGGCGACTGGGGCGATTTGTGCGGCGACGACAAGCAGCTCAATGATGAAGCACTGACATCGGGGGGACGATTGATGTCGTCCTACGACGTCGGGCCGGATCTCAAGCTTTGGATCATCACTGAATGGGATCGCAGCGTCACGACGTTGCTGCTGCCCAGCGAGTACTGATTCCTTTTTTACCGCGACGCCAGCCGTCGTTTCATTTCCCACCCCTGGGGCATGCCTTTGCCCTGCTGGGGGAGATGCATGCCCCGTTTTTTTATGGAGCATCATCATGTCCCTCAATACTTTTACTGGTAACACTGCTGATAACACCTGTTCTGAATCCGTCGGCCAATGCGACTTGCTCGAACAAGATTCTTCCTCCCTCGACATCAGTCTGCCGGACTTTGTGTCCGAATTCGGTGACGAACTACTGGATTCACTCAACCGCGCCAATCCCCCGGTGTATACCGGGCAGGCACGGGCATACCATGAAACCATTCTTGGCGGCCTGAAGCGGCAACTGTTTCCCGCCCAGGCCGACGTGGTTCATGCCGTCACCGAGTTGCTGATCAATCGTGGTGAACGGGCCGCCATCGTCAATGGCGAAATGGGCTGTGGCAAGACGACCGTTGGCATTGCCACGGCCGCCGTCCTCAATGCCGAAGGCTACCGCCGCACCCTGGTGCTCTCACCTCCCCACCTGGTCTACAAGTGGCGACGGGAAATCCAGGAGACGGTCGCCGACGCCAAGGTCTGGGTTCTCAACGGCCCGGACACTCTGGTCAAACTTCTCAAGCTGCGCGAGCGGTTGGGCGTGCCCTCCCAGGGACTGGAATTCTTTGTCCTGGGCCGTGTGCGCATGCGCATGGGTTTTCACTGGAAGCCGGTGTTTGTACGACGGCGTACCCGCCATGGCGACGTGGGGACCTGTCCAAATTGTGGTCAGGTCATCACCGATCTGGACGGCGAGCCCATCAATCCAGTTGAGCTGGAGGCGGAGGACTCCCGTCGTAGCTGTGGCCACTGTGCCTCGGCGCTGTGGACCCTGATGCGGCCCCGGCGCCTGTCGGTCAATGACCAGTCTCAGGCTGTGCTGAAGGCATTGAAACGTATTCCCACCATCGGCGAGGTTACTGCCCAGAAGCTGATGAAAACCTTTGGGGAATCGTTCCTAGCCTCCATGCTGGGCGACAATCTGTACGAGTTCATCAACCTGATGGACAGTGACGGTGAACTGGTATTCTCCGATCGCCAGGCCCAGCGCATGGAACGCGCCATGGCCAACATGGAGTTCGGCTTTGGTGAAGGGGGCTATCAACCCTCGGAATTCGTCAAACGCTACCTGCCGCAGGGCACGTTCGACCTGCTCATCGCCGACGAGGCGCACGAGTACAAGAACGCTGGCTCCGCACAGGGGCAGGCCATGGGCGTACTGGCGGCCAAGGCGCGCAAGACGCTATTGCTCACCGGCACCCTGATGGGCGGCTACGGAGACGATATCTTTTATCTGCTGTTCCGCGCCTTGCCCGGACGAATGATCGAAGACGGCTACCGGCCCGGTAAACAAGGTAGTCTGACGCCCGCGGCGATGGCGTTTATGCGCGATCACGGTGTGCTTAAGGATATTTATTCCGAGAGCAACGGCTCAGCCCACAAGACCGCCAAGGGCAGCAAAATCACGGTGCGAACCGTGAAAGCCCCCGGATTTGGTCCCAAGGGTGTGTTGCGCTGTGTACTGCCGTTCACGGTATTCCTCAAGTTGAAGGACATTGGTGGCAATGTGCTGCCGCCCTATGACGAGGAATTTCGCGAGGTAGCTATGGATAGTGAGCAAGCGCAGGCCTACTCCCGCCTGGCGGGGCAATTGACCGCTGAGTTGAAGCAGGCCCTGGCGCGCCGCGACACGACGCTGCTGGGCGTGGTACTCAATGTTCTCCTGGCTTGGCCAGACACCTGCTTTCGGGCAGAGACGGTCAAACATCCTCGCACCCGTGACTTGCTGGCGTTTACGCCGTCATTGTTCACTGATCTGGACGTCATGCCCAAGGAACAGGAGCTGAGTGACATCTGCCGGGAGGAGAAAGCTGCCGATCGCAAGGTGCTGGTCTACAGCGTCTATACCGGGACACGGGACACCACGTCTCGGCTGAAGGTGCTGCTGGAGCAGGAAGGCTTCAAGGTGGCGGTACTGCGCGCCAGCGTGGATGCCTCCCGCCGGGAAGACTGGATCGTCGACAAGCTCGACCGCGGTATCGATGTGCTCATCACCAACCCGGAACTGGTCAAGACCGGGCTGGATCTGCTGGAGTTTCCGACGATTGTGTTCATGCAATCCGGGTACAACGTCTACAGTCTGCAGCAGGCCTCCCGGCGTTCCTGGCGCATCGGCCAGAAGCAACCGGTCAAAGTGATCTACCTCGGCTACGCGGCCACCTCGCAGATGACCTGCCTGGGGCTGATGGCGAAAAAAATCGCCGTTTCCCAAAGCACCTCTGGCGATGTGCCGGAATCCGGGCTTGATGCCCTTAATCAGGACGGTGATTCGGTGGAAGTGGCTTTGGCTAGGCAGTTGGTAAACTGAGTATTGTTTGATCTGATCTTGGCGGCCCCTTCGGGGGCCGTATTTATTACAACGCAAGGTGATTTGAGGCGGGAATCAGTCTAGCCAAGAACTACCGGGATTAACGCGCTGCATGTGTTCAAAGGCATCCTCGAAAGGCTCTTCATCAATCGATGCCCCTCGATTCAAAGCGTCCCCAAAATGTAGCAACGAGAGCGTAAAATAGTATTGATCCGAAAAGAGGACGTGTTCATGACAGGACTCTTTAAGCCACTGTGGTGTGTCGTGATACTCGCTAGCCATGGAATTGCCGATATCCCGACGCCGGGCAGCCAGCGACCCTTCAGGTACAGGGATCGGTGGTCTACTCCTAGTCTTGTAATAAAGCCCTGACTTGAGAGCCGCCTTACTGGAACGAGTCCATAGAATAAAACCATCCCTGGACACAACCAGCACCGACCGCCTGGTTGTGAACTGGAGCCAGCGCAAGATCGCAGCAATCAAGGACACGTCATAGCGCGTTGCGCAAGCACCCAACACATCAAAATCCGCTCTCTCTGAGACTTGGATCTGAGTGCGAAAATCATCAAGAGGCATCAGCAGGGTCGCAGCAAAGTCGTTGGCCTGGTACTCAAGCTGGCCGTATTCAGAATCCCACCCAGCCATATCCTCGGTACTACACTGAAACCCCTCGGGATAGTGCAAACGATGAAGCAAGTAATGCCCGAACTCATGGCCAAGCGTGAAATTTATCCGTCCCGGGGACTGCGTGTTGTTGTAGATGATTCCCCATCCCCTCTTTCCAGGCGGTGCTGGCGTCAAGGCCCCTTCGAAACCAGGGAGATCCGCCCCCTTAATCATAGTCAGTGGGTCATCAGGGAATTTTTGGGCAGAGATTTCCCGCGCAACCTCGCTCACGTTAACCGGAAACCGGTCATTGCCAAACACAGTTCTCAGTACGATTGAAATCTCATTGGCAACACGCTTTGGACGGGGAGTATTCGTCATTCATCTTTCCAAAGATCGACCATCTGCCGGATTTTTTCTTTAACCTCTGGCGACATTTGGCGGTACTCCCGATAAAACATCCGGTCGGTGGAATCTTCCTCATTAACCTCACCGCCAACGAAGTAATCAATGGTGACGCCCAATGCCGCTGCCAGACTGGAAAGCTTCTCTGCTGAAGGGCGGGGCGGGTTGCGGTTCTCCAGCTCCCAGACATAGCTCTTGCTACAGTTTGCTTTGTTCGCGAGCTGCTCCAATGTAAGCCCCTTCCGCTTGCGGAGCTCAAAGATCTTTTCGCCGACTGTAGATGCCATGGTTAACCACTTTCCAAATCAAAGTTCACAACTCCGAACAATAATACCTTGACATCCGAATTTCAAGCGGCATAATAATTCCAGAGTACTGAACATTAATTATTGGAGTATCGCACACCTTCAGCTCATATAGGGCTTGAAGAGCAAAAAATACACCATATTTAGTAATATCTAAATGTGTGGAACGGCCCGTAACAACTAAGGTGAGAATACTCGCAGTGGCAGATCAACAAAAGCTTAAGCCCGCAAATGGGCGCTACAACACTAACGATGAAACGAAGAAGGTCGTTTGGATCCAAGCTGCCGGTCACTGCGAACTCTGTGGTAGTGATCTGATGTACGACTACCGCACAGGCCAGCCCATGAAATGGGGGGAGGTTGCCCATATCCTGCCGGCCAGCCCCAAAGGCCCCCGGGCACAGGCGGAGCATGATGACGCAAAAGCGCAGGCGCTCACACACGACTCCGCCAACCTCATGCTCCTATGTCCCAGCTGTCACGACAAAATTGATCGTGATGCAGACGGGTACCCGGAGAGCGACTTGAGCGGCCTACACCAAGCGTACTTGGAACGCATTCGGCTCGCGGCTACGGCGCCAGATGGCGGCCGGGCGATTCCTGTAATTGTGCAGAGCCAGCACTTTGAGACGATCAATGAAATTCCCGTTCGCGATTTGTTGGTTGCAATGTCTTCTGAAGGGCTAACAGCTTTCGATCACGGCATCAAAATCACTTTTCCCTCACCCGGACCTCGCGGTAGGGATGAAGCCTACTGGCAGAATATCAAGGACAATATCCACCATAACCTGGAGCAGCAATTAAGACGCCGTGGAGGCACCTATGGCGATGCGCCTGCGCTAGCTGTGGTGGGCCTAGCCGACATTCCGGCACTAATGTTACTGGGACAGGCCATAGGAGACCGCTCCAAACGTCTGCTCTTTTCCTTTAACCGCGAGCATCACCTGCGCTGGCCCGATCTGTCCGCTGAGCCACCAAAGTTTCTGTTCACTCCTCCGCCAGATGGCGATGGCCCACTAGCACTAGTGCTATCCATCTCCGCGCTGGTCCCGCATCGCGATGTGGAAGAGGCTTTACCCGGTACACGTATCGCTGAACTGAGCATTCCTGAACCCAGCTATATGATGGTCCAGAACCGTCGTGTTATTCACGCATTCCGCGACGCTCTCCAAATCCGCTTGAGCCAACTCGAAGCCATGACTGCGAGCACGATCCATGTGTTCGCAGCAATCCCAGCCGCACTAGCAGTTGAGTTTGGCGCCTTGCTCACCACCCAACACCAGCATCCGTACCTAATCTTTGACCGGGATAAGGACAACCAAAACCAGTTCAAGCCAACACTACATTTGGCCCCCCAGGCCCAGGAGGCCTCATAATGTCTATGATCATTGAGCAAACCAAGCGTGACAGCTGGGAACATTTCCTGCTTCGTGCAGCAAGAGAGATCTCGTTGTCGGAACCCTTGTACGACAAAATCAATGATCGTTACTCCCAACTAGAGAAAATCCTCTCCACCTCCGATAACCCACTGCTGGCTGGCGCACATATTTTTGTCCAGGGATCCATGAGGTTGAAGACCACTATCAAGCCCGTCTCCGGTGCACCAGCGGAAATGGATACAATCGACGCAGATGCCATTGTCTGGCTACCTCATGCGCAAGGGGCTGAAGCCCATGAAGTTCTTGAAGCAGTTGAGCAACGCTTCACTGAAGGCAGCCGCGTTCAGGAAGAGATTAAACCTTTACGTCGCGGGATACGGATTGTTTACGCCGACGAGAACCCTGGTTTTCATATTGATGTCACTCCTGCCCGTGCGATTAATGGCAACGCGAAAGAAAAGGGTGAGGGAAAACTGGAGGTGCCGGATCGAGAGATGGGTTGGAAGGCAAGCAGTCCAATCCCCTACTCTAACTGGTTAGAAATTGCCTCTACCCAACAAATTACCTTGGAAAGCCTGGCGATAGCAAAAAGTCAACACACTTTTGATGAAGCAACGCAGGATCCCTTGCCTGACTATCAGGACTACCTCGATCAGGATCCGCTTCGCGCAGCGATAAAGTTACTGAAGCGGCATCGGGATGAATGGGCCATCCGAACTAAGAATGAGGATTATCGCCCCATTTCCGCCGTTATCACGACTTTGGCCACCCATGCCTATCTTGATGTGGTTGAAGAGTCAAGGTTAACGCCACTACAACCATTGGATGCAATTCTGGAAATCGTTCGCCGGATGCCACAACATATCCGTTTTGAGGGTAATAGAAGTTTCATCTATAACCCCAAAGACAACGGCGAGAACTTCGCCGAGAAGTGGAATAAGCCGCTTAAGGGGCAACGATATAGCCAGGCTTTCCAAGAATGGCACTTGAGTGCTAGAGAGTCGGTATCTCTGGGGCTGGAGAATTTCGAATCTGCAGAGTCCTTTGCCAAGGCAGTGAAAGAGAACTTCGGTATGGGCGGAACATTTATTTCTGATGTCAATAACGAAATTCCAGCAAACTGGTCTATGCCGGGCCGACCTGCAGGGACCACCCGAAACTCACTGGCAATGGGGTCACTCTTTGGAGGGTTAGTTGCCGGGGCGACCTCTCAGGAAGACATTAAACCCGTTGAACGCCTTGGCTGAGCACCTCGAGCACCCCGTTAAAAGGGGTATCACAGCACTCCGTGACTTTCTTGGCGAAGACAATGCAAGCGCATTGCTTCGGTCCGCCCCTCTGAAATCTGGCGAGGCAGCCAGCTTCTACTATCCGCTGCCAACTGATTACACTGGAGAACAGCGACAACTGCGTATCAGCTTTCCATCTAACTTTCCTCAGGGGGAGCTTAAACTCGTTGTCGAGCCATCTCCTTGGCTAATTTGGCCCCATGCCATGGAATCAGGACTCTGCCTACATGGTTTTCGGGAGCGCCCCATCACGGGCACACCCGAGCTTATAGTAGAAGACAGTATGTCTCGCCTGAGAAAAATTATAGCCTTGTCCGTGGAGGGTTCATGCAAAGCTCGGCGTGACATCGAGTTTCAGAATGAAGTCACCTCTTACTGGTTCAGGCAGCACGGCCCATCTGTACAGAACCTGCTCCTGCTGGACCGACCCCACAGTGCGTCAAAACTATTCGCCCTCAGTGCTCCGAACCAAATGTTACCTTCAGGCCAAGAGACGGTTTGGATGGCAACCAATACGTCCGTACTCAAGAAACACTTCAAACGTATGATGGGACGATCAGTAACAATTCGAGCGGCGGAAACCCCCAGCTTCTATGCCAAGTTGCAGAGCTACCCGGACATCCGCACTCCTGCGCCAGAGGATTTGCTACCATGGTTCACACCGCACTTGAAGAAAGGCGACTCTGGCCAACTATTCTCATGGTTTCGTGAGACAAGTTCATTAACCTCCCGATGGATTGCCTTGGAGCTTCCAGGGGATACACGCGCTCCGATCTACTGTCTCAACATTCGCTCTTCTAACTCGCAAACCAACCGGGGCGCAACCTTCAACTTGCGCACTGCGCGCCGACGGCCTGCCAAGGCTGCTAATAAAGCCCCCACGCTCATCCGCTCGGCTAATCTGGATGTGCTTGATCGGAACGAAATTTTATCCCGCGACCTCAGCGGCATTGCCGCTAGTCTTGAAGGTTCTCGCGTCGTTTGCATCGGCGTCGGATCGCTTGGTAGTTCAGTGGCCATGCAGCTAGCTCGTTCCGGCGTCGGCCACCTGACTCTTATCGATTACGAGACATTGGTTTCAGCCAACCTTGGCAGACACGTTCTAGGAATAGATGACTTGGGAAAGGCAAAGGCCGTAGCACTCCGGGACAAACTTTTAAAAGATTTACCAACCATCGAAGTCACCGCCTATGCCACCTTCGCCGAGGTTGTATTGCAACAGATGCCCGAAGTATTCGAGAAAGCAGATCTGGTTGTAATCACCACCGCTGAATGGGAATCAGAATCCTCTTTTTGGAAAGCTAAATCAGACAACGCTTCCTGGGGATTGATTCAGGCTTGGAGCGAGCCGTACACCCAGATTGGGCATGCCCTCTTGGCTCCGGCTGGAGCATTTGATGCTAGACACCTGTTCAGCGAAAGTGGTGACTTCAAGCACAAGTTCACTGAGTGGCCGGAAGGGGGTGTGGTCTCACTCCCCGCTTGTGGTGAAAGCTTTATTCCTGGTGGCTCCCTGGGAATGACAAATATCGCTTCCATGGTATCGCAGACTGTTTTGCGTACCTTGAGCGGAAAAAGCGAGGGAACGACCTGGATCAGCAGTATTAACAGGCCCCATGACATTGCAAGCCTTGGAGGAAACTACCTTGGGCCTGAACTGCCAGAAGGAATGCAACAGGCTTTGCTGGAGCGCGGATGGCCGAAGAGAGCGGACGGAACCGAATGACGGATATCGCTTGGCGGTGGCGTTGGCCTGGGGTGGACCATGAACTCCTGGTATCCCAGTCAGTCGCCGATGTATTAAGTAACCATCGGCAAAAAGGAGGTGCAACGGAATGTGGGGGACAATTGTTCGTAGATCCCAACGGTCGGTCAGGATTACTGCTTACTTTGGCTACTCCTCCTCACAACGCCGACCGTGCAGGTAGAACCTGGCTGGAACTGGACGCGGAGCGTTGCCGACAAGAGGTATCGAACGCCAATATCCTTGGGCTACGCCTCGTAGGATATTGGCATACACATCCCCAAACTGTTCCCGCTATTTCACCTATCGACGCAGGAAGTTTCTTCAGGTTTACCTCACACCATACTCAGGAATTGCCTCATCCGATAGCCATCATTGTTGGTAAATCCAAAAAGCCCGATGGAATCAAGGCATGGTCCTTCAGGAGTGGCCACTATGTCGAGGCAATGCGAACCAAATGAGCACCTACTCACAGTGGCTGCCCGCTGCTCAACGTTTGGCTCTATCCGTTAGCATCAAAGCGAAAAGCTCTGCCTGGAAACGAGCATCCTCCAATGCGTTATGTGTCGGCGCACTGTATGGTTTGAGTTTATCAGCCATTTGGGAGGATTTCGTTCCCTTCCAACTGCAACCTGTAGATCCCATGAAGTAGGCTTTCATATCAATCGCAGTGAAGCCAAAGGGATTGGCTCCCAAATATTTGTGGAAGTAGTAATTAATGAAAGACCAATCGAACGGGGCATTGAGTCCGACAAAAACAGGTTTCTGACCAGGCCGGAGCGAGGACTTTAACCATTGTTCAAACAGAATCATCGCCTCGCTTGGAGCCATACCCTCAAGGTCCAACCTACTCATGTCCAAACCCGTCACGGCAACCGCTTCAGGATCGTGAGTCTCGCTGTCGGGCTTCAGCTCAAGGTAGATAGACCTTGCAGGCTCATCTACCAAGCAAGCGCCAATCGAAAGTAGGCTATATACTCCAGGTGCCGGACCGGAGGTTTCGACATCAACGGAAATGTAAAGCTCATCTTCAATCATGCCAAACCCATACAATCAATTCCCATTGTGGGTTACGCGAAACATTGCATCATGCTGTTATCTGTTACCCCGTTGGATCCGTCTGTACATTTCCCCAAGTATTGTACCATGATTAAACATATCATCAGTTTCTCGCTCAGTTCCCGCTCCCCCTGTTTTAGATCACCTCACTCCCACCGCTCAGTTGCGTACCATATTGCGGCATACGCTCATACCGCACGCAACCATGGATGAATAGCCCGGTCGCAAAACGATATACCTTGCTCATAACAGACGGCAATAGCCCCGACCCTGCGGCAATATCCACCCGCCCCACTACACCCTTCGGCTCCCGAACAATACCAATTTCACCAAACCAGATGATGAACTGAAATTTTGCGCGCCGCCCAAAAGCCCCTAGCCCAAATCGACAGGGGTGTTGAAGGATGACCCAGCTTCATTTCCCCCGCATCCGAAGCAACCCAAACCATTAACCCCTGAATCTTGCCGAAGTTCATATATCTTAAGACTACACGGATTCTCCGCAACCCAGAAAAGCCACGGAACCAGACCAAACCGGACCCAATCATATCAAATCATTGCACCAACAACATTGTTCGTGTCATCATGGCAGCTTGCCCAGATTTTGACTTCACACAGGCAAATCATGTCTGAACGTTGGCTATCGGTCGAAGAAATCGCCGAGTATCTAGGAGTTAGCAAGGACAGTGTCTATGCGTGGATTCGAGGGCGGAATATGCCGGCCCATCGTATTGGGCGACTTTGGAAATTCAAGGCACAGGAAGTGGACGAATGGGTGAAGTCGCAAGGCGCAGCCGAGAGTGGCGATGAAAGCCGCGAATAATGGATATTTCAATACGCGAGGGATTACGTCTGGGACAGCCAGATTTTATTCCTTCAGCACTCTAATTGGGAGCGCCGAGTAATGCATCAGAATTCAGTTGGATGGAAAAACCCGAATGCCCGTTCCAATAATTGATCTCTTCGCCGGCCCGGGAGGTTTGGGAGAGGGGTTTGTAGTGGTCAAGTAAAACTGGCCACGGGTTTGTAAGTTTTCCAGTACATAC